>JAFAVL010000766.1 GCA_019242465.1 Chroococcidiopsidaceae cyanobacterium CP_BM_RX_35
CAATATTCTCAACCTTGAAGCACCAGATCGCTTTAGTGAGTATGCCTTATCGCAGGAGGAAGCAGAGAACAGCGCCGATGTGATCGCAACAGAAGCATATTGGTTGAAGCAGTTCTCAAGTTCGGTACCAGTAGTAGATTTCCCTACAGATCGCACTCGACCACCTATTAGAACTTTCAACGCGGCTCGCGAGGACTGGACTCTAAACGCAAAACTGGTCACAAGCCTCAAACAGTTAGGAGCAAAACTCGGCTGTAGCTTTATGACCACAATTCTGGCGGGATTCGAGGTCTGGCTCTACCGTCTAACAGGTCAGGAAGATTTGGTTGTGGGAATTTCCGCAGCAGGGCAAGCAGCGACAAACCAATACAATCTCGTTGGGCACTGTGTAAACCTGTTACCGCTACGCAGCCACGTTAATGGAGAGCAAACTTTCTGTGAGTATCTTAGAGTCCGCAACTTAGCATTGTTAGATGCTTACGAGCATCAGCAGTTTACCTTCGGCAGTCTTGTCAAAAAGCTTAAACTATCCCGAGACCCCAGCCGTATCCCCCTAGTGCCAATTACCTTTAATATCGATCGGGGCTTAGAGGGCGATAGCCTGCAGTTTGAAGGGCTTGAGGTAGAGTTTTTCTCTAACCCTCGGATGAGCGAAAACTTTGAATTGTTCGTCAATGCCACTGAGCTAGGGGGTAAGCTAACTCTGGAATGTCAGTACAACACAAACTTATTTGATGCTGACACTATCCGTCGCCGCATGGCAGAGTTTGAAACTTTACTAGCAGGTATTGTTGCTAATCCAGAGCAGTGCATTGCTAATTTACCCATCTTGCCAGAGGCTGAGCAGCGATTACTAGCAGCATGGAACAATACCCAAGCAGCCTATCCTCAAGATCGATGCATTCACCAGCTATTTGAAGAACAAGTCGCGCGATCGCCAGAAGCAATTGCTGTAGTTTTTGAAGAGCAGAAACTAACTTATCGGGAACTCGATCGGCAGGCAAATCAGTTCGCACATTATCTTCAAACCTTGGGAGTTGGACCTGATGTGCTTGTTGGGATCTGCTTGGAGCAGTCAGTTGAAATACCGATTGCGATGCTGGGCGTACTCAAGGCAGGTGGAGCTTATGTTCCTTTAGACCCCACTCATCCTGAAGAACGTTTAGCATTCATGCTGGAGGATGCTCAAGTCTCAGTGTTGCTGACCCAGGCTAATCTGCTGGAGCATCTACCCAAATCTGAGGCACAAATAGTTTGTGTAGATCAGGATTGGCAGGCAATTGCTTCCTGCTCAAGTGCAAGTAAGCCTGTCAAGCAAGTGAGTAATAACTATCTTGCCTATATCATCTACACCTCCGGCTCGACTGGGAAACCCAAGGGGGTGCAAGTTCCTCACCGAACTGTTGTCAACTTCTTGACAAGCATGCAGGAAAAACCAGGGTTAACCCAGGACGACATCCTGCTATCGGTCACTACGATTTCCTTTGATATAGCCGTTCTGGAACTCTTCTTGCCACTCACTGTAGGTGCAAAAACCGTTTTGGTTAGCCGTCAAACTGCTGTGGATGGAGGAGAACTGCTTAAAAAACTAAGAAGTTCAGGGGCTACGGTCATGCAGGCAACTCCTGCAACCTGGAGACTGCTGCTTGCAGCAGGCTGGGAAGGCTCCAAACATCTCAAGATTCTTTGCGGTGGGGAAGCACTACCACCTACATTAGCCAAAGAATTGGTCAGTCGCGTCCAGAGTGTTTGGAATATGTACGGACCAACAGAGACAACTGTCTGGTCCACATGCTATGAGATGAAAGAGTTGGATGGAGCAGTCTCAATCGGACAGCCGATCGCTAACACTCAAATTTATTTGTTAGATTCACACCAGCAGCCAGTACCTATTGGGGTTACAGGTGAACTATATATTGGGGGATCTGGTGTAGTTTGTGGCTACCTAAATCGCTCTGAATTGACAGCAGAGCGGTTTATCTCTGACCCATTCAGTCAGGAGCCAAAAGCGAGGCTTTATAGAACTGGTGATCTCGCCCGATACCAACCTAATGGCAACATTGAGTATCTCCAGCGAATTGACAATCAGGTTAAAGTTCGGGGTTTCCGGATTGAATTGGGCGAAATTGAAACAACAATTGCTCAATACCCTGCTGTGAAGGAAGCTATCGTTGCCGTTCGGGAAGATATGTCAGATGAGAAGGTACTGGTAGGTTATCTTGTTCCAGGGATGTTGTCTGTAGCCGACCTAGAAGCTGAGTCTGCTACCGAGCGCCTAATCCCCCAACTGCGCCAGTTTTTGCAAGAAAGGCTGCCAAATTATATGGTGCCGACTATCTTTGTCACCCTGGAGGCAATGCCTCTAACTCCAAATGGCAAAGCCGATCGCAAGGCGTTACCTAAGCCTGCTTCTGTTCGTCTAGAGTTGGCAGAGAACTATGTGGCTCCTCGTAACGCTGTTGAGCAGCAGGTAGCTGAGATCTGGGCTCAAGTCCTAAATTTAGAGCGCATTGGTATCTACGACAACTTCTTTGAGTTGGGAGGTTACTCTCTGTTAGCTATTCAGGTAATCTCTCGGGTGCGTAAAGCCTTACAGGTAGAAATTACTCTCCCCAGCCTGTTTGAAACGCCTACTGTTGCTGCCTTAGCCCAGCGCATCGAGACAGTCCAATGGGCAAGGCAAGAATTACAGGCTCCTCAGTTTGATGCAGTGGGTGACTACGAGGAGGGAGAACTATGAAAACAATCGATGAGTTTTTGTACGAGCTGCGCCAACTCAATGTCAAACTTTGGCTCGATGGCGATCACCTGCGCTACCGGGCTGCAAAGGCAACACTGACACCTGATTTACTAGCCCAGCTCAAAGAGCGTAAAGCAGAGATCCTCACGTTTTTGCGCCAAGCAAGTACTGCGGCTAGCTCCAACCTTCCCCCCATATTACCTGCAACGAGAGATAAAAACCTCCCGCTTTCTTTCGGTCAGCAACATCTCTGGTTCCTCCACCAATTCGAACCCGATAGCTCTGCATACAACATGCCCGTAGTCATTCGTCTCACAGGTGTACTTAACGTAGAAGCACTGGAGCAGAGTCTAGTTGAAATTGTCCGACGGCACGAAATCCTGCGAACAACTTTTCCATTAGTAAATGGACAGCCGAGCCAGGTCATCTCTCCAAATATCTCCTTAAAGCTGCCCATCATAGATCTGCGGGAAATTCCTCTAGAGCGGCGGGAGGATGAAGCTCACCTGCGAGCTACTAAGGAAGCTCGCCAGCCTTTTGACTTAATTCGAGGACCAGTACTACGAGTCAAACTGCTACGCCTGAGTGCAGCAGAACACCTACTAGTTTGGAACATGCATTGCATTGTTTGCGATGGCTCGTCTGCGGATTTATTCTACCGGGAACTCACAACACTCTATGCAGCTATCTCAGTCGGTAAGCCCTCGCCACTGCCTGAATTACCTATTCAGTATGCAGACTTCGCCTCTTGGCAGCGCCAGTGGCTACAAGGTGAAGTTCTAGAGTCTCAGCTTGACTATTGGAAGCAGCGGTTAGGCAGTAACCTGCCCATACTGCAATTGCCCACCGACCATCTACGACCTTCAATCCAAACCTACCGAGGTGATCGCTGCCCGTTGCTGCTATCTAAAACCTTGCACAACGCACTCATTACCCTGAGTCAGCGATTAGGAACTACTCTATTCATGACCCTGCTGGCGGCGTTTAAGACACTGCTCTACCGCTATTCAGGTCAGGAAGACATCCTTGTTAGCTTTGTTAATGCCGGTCGCAACCAGGTGGAGACTGAGAAAATCATGGGATTCTTCTCCAACACCTTGCTGCTCCGTACTAGCTTAGGAGGCAATTTGAGTTTTCGGGACGTACTTAGCCAAGTTCGCGAGGGAGCACTAGAGGCTTATGCCCATCAAAACCTGCCTTTCGAGAAGCTCGTTGAAGAACTTGGACCGCAACCCAACCAGAGTCGTTCGCCACTATTTCAGGTAAAGTTCGCCTTAAACCCTCCTTGGACAAATGGTCGTGGAATGTCATCCGTCCAGCTACCAGAACTGAATGTAGAATCTCTGTTTGGATATATTTACCACGGTATGACGAAGTTCGATCTGATCCTGGTGATGAGGGAGCAGGAAAACGGACTTGGGGCAGTATTCGATTACAATGCTGATATATTCGATACCACTACGATCGCTCGGATGGCAGGGCATTTTCAGACCTTGCTGGAGGGTATCGTCGCTAACCCAGATAAGCACCTCTGTGACTTGCCCGTCTTAACAGCAGTAGAGCAGCACCAGTTGCTGATGGAGT
>JAFAVL010000793.1 GCA_019242465.1 Chroococcidiopsidaceae cyanobacterium CP_BM_RX_35
AGTCAGAGTGATCGCGGGAATTTGTCCTCCCTCCTGTGGTGGTAAAGTTCTCACCTGCCGGATCAGCATATAGCCATCAACATCGGGCATCCCAATGTCGCTCAATAGCACATCTGGCTGGGACTGGGTTAAAGCAGCAAATGCCTCACCTGCTGAATCGACCGCTATTACACTCGCCCCATGTATCTCTAGTAGAAAGGCAACAAACTCTCGTGTATTTTCATCATCATCGACCAATAAAACCTTGACCCCATTCAAATCCAGGGATTGCTCAGATTGTCTCTTCTCGTCCGGCTTTGGCTGAGTTGTGATTAGTGGGAACCTGACTGTAAAGGTTGCTCCTTGACCTTCACCGGGACTGTCTGCTCGGACTGTCCCGCCGTGTAGTTCGACTAATTGGCGGACGATTGCCAAGCCCAATCCCAATCCACCAAACGTTCTAGTCGTAGTGCTATCCGCCTGACGGAAGTAGTCAAACACATATGGGAGAAAGTCAGGGTGAATACCCTTACCCGTATCACTAACGATAATTTGGGCTTGAGAGTCAAAGCGTTCTAGTCGGATGTCTACCCGTCCTGCTGGAGGTGTGAACTTGACAGCATTTGAGAGTAGATTCCACACAATTTGCTGGAGGCGACTTGCGTCTCCTGAAACTTGCCCCATGTCGGATTCAAGCAGCCTCTGGATCTGAATTGCCTTGGCTTCAGCCGCCAGCCGCACTGTTTCTATTGCTGCTTGAATCGTGGATACCAGCTCGACTGAGGAGACATTAAGGCTAAGTTTGCCCCGTAAAATCCGGGAGACATCTAGCAGATCTTCGATGAGTTGAGCCTGGATCTGGGCATTCCGCTCGATTGTCTCTAAGGCACGGTCAGTTGTCTTCTCATCTAACTTGTGGCTTCGCAGTAGCTTTGACCAACCCATAATGGGGTTGAGGGGCGATCGCAGCTCATGAGACAGCACCGCTAGAAACTCATCCTTGACCCGATTTGCTGACTCCGATGTCGCGAGTGCCGCTCGTTCCCGCTCCAGCAGTTGTTCGCGTTCGGCTGCGATGCGCTTACGGTCAGTAATATTGAGGACTGTACCAATGAAGCGCACCGCCTCTTTAGCTGAGTTGAAGTAGGCTTTTCCCTGGGCTGCAATCCAACGCTCTACGCCATCTTCAATCCCTATTGTTCGGTATTCAATGTTGTACTCACCACCACTGGCTGGATTGAGCGCCCATTGCACAGCTTGCTGAGTGCGCTCAAGATCTTCTGGATGCACGCCTGCCAGGAAAACCTCGTAGTTGACCTCCGCATCA
Source organism: Chroococcidiopsidaceae cyanobacterium CP_BM_RX_35 (assembly GCA_019242465.1). The sequence goes on from JAFAVL010000793.1 coordinate 1,307, forward strand.
GGCGATAAACCAAACATTGCTTTACAGCCTGCATCCCATTTCAGCACCCCGCTAACCGGATTGAGATCCCAGGTGCCTAACTCCGCCGACTCCATCGCCAATCGTAAGCGATCCTCGCTCTCCCGCAATGCTGCCTCAGTTTGCTTGCGATTGCTGATATCGAGGATAAAAGCAACACACTCCTCTCGTGTTTCTCCTACCAGGCTGTAGCCTACCAAAACTTGAACTCGGCTACCATCCTTACGAATGTATTCCTTCTCATATGGGGTACAGGCACCTCTTGCCTGTGCCTCTGCAATGCCCAGCTCATCCAGATAAAGGTACTCAGGTGGGGTAATGTCAGTCCAACGGAGTCTACCTGAGCGCAAATCCTCTCGCCTATAGCCCACAATCCTTAGTAGCTCGTCGTTGGCTTCCCGGACGCTGCCATAAACATCGCCAAAGAGAATACCAACAACATTTGCCTCCACAAAACTCCTTAGCCTTGCCTCACTTGCGATTAACGCCTCTTCAGCTCGTTTATGCTCAGTGATATCGCGTGAGGTTGACATCAGTCGCTTGAGATCGCCCTGGGCGTCGAATATGGGTGTAACAATAACATCCCACCATTTAGGCATACCCTTGGCTGTTGGGCAGTATCCACTGAAGCGCCTGGTTCCCCCTGCCTTGGCAATCTCTATCGCGTCGCAGACAGTATTACGATCCGGATCTTGCCAGAACTCGCTCCAGGGCTTGCCTATTACAGCAGTGCAGTCCTCAATCTCCATTAAACATAGACCTGGAGTGTTCATGGAGAGGATGCAGCCATTTAGATCTAGAATCTTAATGCAGTCAGCACTGCTTTCAAAAATGCTGCGGTTAAATTCTTCGCTTTCGCGCAAGGTTGCTTCTGCCTGCTTGCGATCGCTGATGTCCCGAAAATAAACAGCCACACCCTCTGGAGAAGGGTAGGCGTGGATTTCAAGCCACCTACCGACCGGCTCACCAAACTCTTCAAAGACAACGGCAACCTGCTCATTAACAGCACGATGCACTTCTCGATACGCCAGAGTTCCCACTGTCTCTGGAAACACCTCTTCCCACACCTGCTTACCGAGCAATTCATTTCGGGTTTTGTGCAACAGCCTTTCGGCTTGCTCATTAACGTAGGTGTAGCGCCACTGCTGGTCGAAGGCAACAAAGGCATCAGTGATGCTTTCTAGAATGATGCTGATTTGGCGATGGGCTGTCTCAGTTTCAATCCGTAACGTCTGCTCATACCGGGCAGCTTCTTGCCGTACTTGAGCTAGCTTTAAGGTTGCTTCGATACAAGCTAATAATTCCCGAGTCGAAAAAGGCTTGCTCAGGTAAGCATCGGCTCCAGCTTCGAGTCCTTTAATGCGCGACTCTTCTCCAGCACAAGCAGAGAGCAGGATGACTGGCAGTTCTCTCGTTTGGGGGTTAGCTCGCAGCGATCGCAGTAACTCGAATCCATCGAGTCCTGGCATCATCACATCGGCGAGAAGCAGATCAAGCACCTGTTGACGAACGGCAGCCAAAGCTGTAACTCCATCTGTCACTGTCTCCACTGCATACTGTTGGCTCAACAAACGCTTTATAGAGTCGCGCATTTCAGCATTGTTGCTAGCTAGCAAGATTTGCACCGTAGACGTGAATTGCTGTCTGATTTCCATGAGAACAGGAAGTGTTTGAGGTCTATAAATTGTCTATCTATCGGTGTATATAGCAGCCTACCTTGCGACAGAAATTTTCTGATTTAGCCTCAAATCAATCAATAGAGAAGTGCTTAAAGCTAATTTAGTACTGAAAAGTCTATTGCCTTATCAAGGAATTTCGATTAACTAGAATAGGAGAATAGCATAAGTTTTGGAATTGAGAGAAATGGAAGTAAAAGCGCTCTTCAAAAGAGCAAGAGAAACCAGTTTCATCACCCTGGTTTATAGAGCGATCGCTACATTAGGAACTGCCAGCATACTAAGCGGCATAACTCAAGCTGTCCAAGCTCAACCTACCCCAAACCGCTCCCCACAACTCATAGCTCAAGCCAACACTCTTAATGGTTCTCCTCTCCCAGCTGGTGGTGGAATTTCTTCGGGCAGGTTCACTTATCCAGGTGGGGGCAGCTTCTACCGTGGCAATCTTAATAACGAGGGTAACGGTAACTATCAAGGAAGCTTTTATTACCCAGAGCGGGGCAGGATTTATCAAGGAACCTTCTATTACCCGAATTCAGGCGGTAATTTTCACGGACTCTTCTACAATCCAGGTTCGGGCAAGATCATACAAGGCAACTTTTACAACCCAGGTTCTAGTAGCATCAACCAAGGAACTGTCTATGCTCCGCTTCAAGGCAATCCATACTATTACCCAACTCCTAGCAATGTTTACCAAGGATATTACGGCTATAGTCCTAGTTTCAGCTGCTATAACCAAGCAGACTTACATGACTGGGGAGTTGGTTGCTTTAGTCAAGGGAACTACAAGCGAGCGATTGAGTTCTATACTCAGGCTATTAAAAAGAATCCTAAACTCGTCAATGCCTACAACAGACGGGCGCTGGCTCGCTTCATCTTAGGAGACAAGCAAGGGACGATTGCAGATTTAAGGAAAGCTGCTTCTCTCTACTTAGCTCGGGGAGATCAGGGTAGTTACCAACAGACACTCGAAACTATCAGAGAAGTTCAGGTTGGGCAAACTAGCGGTACTAATAGGTAGGTAGAATAAATCGAAATTAGCTATACGTACAGACCCATTCTTGCATCACCGTAGTAACCTTCCTTAGCTCTTCCTCCGTAATCACGTAGGGAGGCATTGTATAAAGCCACTTGCCAACGGGGCGAAGCCATACCCCATGTGATCGCGCAAAATCTTGGAAGCCTTTAAGGTTTGCTGCGGAATCGAATTCAATCACTCCTATGGCTCCTCGTACCCGCGCATCGCGCACAAAGGAACCGGTAACACCAAGCAATTCCTCCTTCAGGACGCGTTCGATGACAGAAATCTTTTGCAGGTAGTTCTCGTGTTCAAACAGTTTAATACTTGCCAAGGCGACAGCACAGGCTACCGCATGTCCCATGAAGGTAGGACCATGCATAAAGGCATATCCCGAATCGTCTCTCATAAATGCATCGAACACCTGACTAGTGGCAAGTGTTGCAGAAAGCCCGAAATATCCTCCAGTCAACGCCTTGCTGAGTACCATAATATCGGGAGTCACATCAGCAAGATCTGCTGCAAACATCGCGCCAGTCCGCCCGAAACCAGTCGCTACCTCGTCAAACACAAGAATGATGTCATACTCATCGCATAGCCTTCTAACCTGCAACAGATATTCTGGAGGATAGAAGCGGAAACCACCAGCTCCTTGAAATACAGGCTCAAGAATCATTCCGGCAATTTGAGACGCCGAAGACGAGAAAAGTTCCGCAAGCTGGCGAAGAGATTCCTGGCACTCCAGCGATTCGACGCTTTCTCCGCCGGGAGCGGCAACGAAATACTGAGACAGCAATGTTCCCTTAAAGAGCCGATGCATACCTTCGTCATCATCACTCACTGACATCGCTCCTGTCGTATCCCCATGATACCCTCCACGAAGTGCGACAAAGCGGCTCTTTTTCTCTACACCTGTGTTACGCCAAAACTGAATCGCCATCTTGAGGGCGACTTCAACTCCCACCGAGCCACTGTCGGCAAAAAACACATGGTTCAGTCCTTCAGGAGTGATACGGATTAGCTCATCAGCAAGGCAAAGCGCCGCATCATGAACCAGCCCTCCCATCATGACATGAGCGAATCTGGCAAGTTGCTCTGCCGCTGCCCTATTAAGTGCGGGATGGTTATACCCATGAATGACACACCACCATGAGGAAATCCCATCAATTAAGGCGCTGCCATCATCTAGGTAGAGCCTTGTTCCCTCTGCCTTCACAACTCGGCAAGGAGCGGTAACTGTCTTCATCTGAGCGTAAGGGAGCCAAAGCTTGTGGGTAGTATCGAGCATGGACATTAGTGCAAATAGTTGCTAAAAGTCACATCTAATTTTTCGGCAATGCCAGCTATCCAGGTTTCATCCTGCTTCGTATAACTGCGGGGGGCATTGGCTCCTAAGATCAGCGCTCCTTGCTTCCCAATCGGCTGACAGATGACTCCTTGGGTATTCTCTGGCAAATAATCAAATTCAATTTTGCCTGGGTAGATTTTCAGCGCCACCAGGTAAACCGCTCTTTGTTTTTCTAGCACCCGTTGCAGAATTGGTCCAATTTTGACTTCAGGATTGGCACCTAAAATACCCCGGCGCAGCAGCACTTTTCCTTCATACCAAACCACCAGCGATCGCGTTACCGTATTCGTGAGTAACAAATGTGATGCCCAAGCTAGCTCTATTTTGACTGGCTCTGGCAAAGTTTGTGCGAGTTCAAAACCTTCCTCTCCAGTTAAGGTAACAGCATCAGGTGATCGCGGTTGTACTTGCTGCCATAATAGACCTGTCAAAATCAACACCGCACTCAGAATCACGCCCAACGCATCTGAGCGAGCTTGAGAATCTGCAAGCTGGGGTGTTAGTAAACGGTTAATCAGCAGCAATAAACCTGCTAGCCCACCAACCACAATGGGTAGAAGCCGCAAGACACGATTCGGATCAGCCTTAGCCATACTTTCTAGTCTCTTCTAGCTCCCCCTGCCCCCCTGCCCTCTTCTCACTCCTCCCCCGCTTCCATAACGCGTTGAAACAAATAGCCAGTGCCTCGTGCTGTCAAAATTAGCTCTGGATTACTTGGATCTGCCTCCAGCTTAGACCGCAGGCGTGAAATGTGGACATCAACAACGCGGGTATCAACGTGACGCTCTGGGGTGTAGCCCCACACCTCTTGCAAAATTTCTGAGCGAGAAAAGGCTTCACCGGAACGGCTAACCAACAACTCCAGTAAGCTAAACTCCATGCCTGTCAGCCGCATCCGTTCGTCACCCTTGTAGACTTGCCGCCTGTTGGTATCAATCCTGAGATTGCCCACATGGATCACCCCAGAACTGGGAATCCCAGTTGCCCCATTTTTCTCCACCCGTCGCAGCACCGAACGAATTCGCGCTTCTAGCTCTCTAGGAGAAAACGGCTTGACCACATAATCATCTGCACCTAACTCCAGTCCAGTAATGCGGTCAGCGACATCTCCTAAGGCTGTTAGCATAATGATGGGCACGTCCGATTCTTTCCGCAGTTCTTGACAGACGCCATAGCCATCTAGCTTGGGCATCATCACGTCTAGCACTACTAAGTCTGGTCCTGCTTGACGAAAAGTGTCTAAAGCTTCTTCGCCGTCAGCTGCGGTAACGACATCGTAGCCAATCATCGAAAGCCGGGTTTCTAGAATCCGCCGAATACTGGCTTCGTCATCTACTACCAAGATTTTTTCTTTATGACTTTCCAATCTCT
>JAFAVL010000270.1 GCA_019242465.1 Chroococcidiopsidaceae cyanobacterium CP_BM_RX_35
CCGATCGGATGGCGAAATTAATCCCTGTTGTGCGGGGCAAGCCCACCAAACTTGCGGTAATGATTTCAGAGCAAACACCGGCACCGGAGTTTAAAGAAAAATATGACAAAGAACCCCAAGTTCGTCATTGGGTTGACATGGCGTTACGAATTGAAGGAACAAACAAAACCTTTGGGGTTCATGCTGCTGGGGTGGTAATTTCCTCTGAACCGCTAGATGAAATTGTGCCATTGCAAAAGAATAATGATGGTTCCGTGATCACCCAGTATTTCATGGAAGATATGGAATCACTGGGATTGTTAAAAATGGATTTTTTGGGTTTGAGAAACTTAACTTTGATCCAGAAAACAGTTGATCTAATTAAGCAATACCAAAATATTGACCTTGATCCAGATCAGCTTCCATTAGAAGAAAGAAGAGTTCAGAAAATATTAGCTAAGGGTGAGGTAAAGAAAATGCCTCAAGCAGTTAAAAGTACCTATAAAGTCCTGGAGGAGGGTGAATTAGAAGGCATTTTTCAATTAGAGTCTTCCGGAATGCGGCAGATTGTGCGCGATCTAAAACCTTCTTGTATAGAAGATATTTCCTCAATTCTAGCGCTCTATCGACCGGGACCATTGGATGCCGGTTTGATTCCTAAGTTCATTAACCGCAAGCATGGTAAGGAAGAGATAATTTATCCTCATCCTTTATCAGAGCCAATTTTAAATGAGACCTATGGTGTGCTAGTTTACCAAGAACAAATCATGAAAATGGCTCAGGATTTGGCTGGATATTCTCTTGGGCAAGCTGATTTACTACGGAGATCGATGGGTAAGAAAAAAGTCTCAGAAATGCAAAAGCATCGGGAGACTTTCGTTGACGGTGCCGCAAAAAATGGGGTCAAAAAACACGTAGCGGAAGCACTGTTTGAGCAGATGGTGAATTTCGCCGAGTATTGCTTCAACAAATCCCATTCAACTGCCTATGGTTATGTCACTTATCAAACTGCTTACTTAAAAGCAAATTATCCGGTTGAGTACATGGCGGCACTGCTAACAGCTCACAGTGACGACCAGGATAAAGTACAAAGATATATTTCTAGATGTCTGAGTATGAATATTCAGATAGAGCCACCAGATATTAATCGCTCTGGGGTGGACTTCACACCGTCGGAAGGCAAGATTTTATTTGGATTATCGGCAGTTCGTAATGTGGGACAAGGGGCGATCGCATGCATCTTGTCTGCCCGCAATCAGGGAGGACCGTTTAAATCCTTGGCAGATTTGTGCGAACGCGTCGATCTGCGTGCTGTCAATCGCCGCGCCTTCGAAGCCCTAATCCATTGCGGTGCTTTTGATACACTTGAACCTAATCGGAACCAACTCCTTCATGACCTACCTTTGGTATTAGATTGGGCACAGTCTCGCGCCAAGGACCGCGAAAGCGGTCAGGGTAGTCTATTTGATTTATTGAGTAGCTTGCCTGCTAGTGATGCTGCTAGCCCAGCTTTTGAATCAGCTCCCAGAGCGAGCCGAGTGCCTGATTTTCCCCAGCCAGAGAAGTTACGATTAGAAAAAGAACTGCTGGGCTTTTATGTATCCGATCATCCGCTCAAGTCAGTACGAAAGTCAGCACAAGTTCTAGCTCCAATTGATCTGTCGCAACTTAGCGATCAACGGGAGAAGGCAATGGTCAGCGTGGTAGTGATGCTAAGCAGCATCAAGCCATTAGTGACGAAAAAAGGCGATCGTATGGCGATTGTCCAGATTGAAGACTTAACTGGTCAAGCTGAAGCTGTTGTCTTTCCTAGAGCCTACGAACGTCTGCACCCATTGCTCACTGCTGATGCTCGCCTCTTTATTTGGGGCAAAGTAGAACGAAAAGAGGAACAAACCCAACTGATAGTAGAAGATATCGAGCCAATTGAAGCAGTACGACTGGTGATGGTAGAGTTAACTCCTCAGCAAGCTAGTAATATTCAGGCGCAGGATCTGCTCAAAACTATTTTGCAAGAACACTCTGGTGACAAGGAAAAAAACAAAGTGCCAGTGCTTGCTAGGGTAGCGGCTGCTAACGATCTTCAAATTGTCCGTTTCGGTCGCCAATTTTGGGTACAAAACCATCAAGCGACGGTTGAGGCGCTGAAATCGGCAAGATTTCTTGCTGATGCCCAATCACTCACTAATCATTTTTGATCAAGCTAATTCTCGTGGCTCATAGCAGCGACAATCTTGACATGGTCCTTGTGGATTGACTGCACACCGCAAATAGCCGGACTGAGCATTAAATCGGCAGCTAACATCACCAATGAGATAGCCAACGCCTTCTAGGTAGTATCGCTCTGGAGGTGGCGGTTGAGGAATTCTTTGCTGCCTCGTTGCTGAGATTATCGCCGCTCTCAGCTTGGCGCGTGTCCGTGCCTGAGCCTGGCGCATTACCCATAAGGAAAGTAGCGGTGGGATCAGACCGAAGACAATAACCAAAAGTGCTTCTAACACCGGATACGATTTCGGATGCGTGGATTTTGCAATGAGTAGATAACTTAACGAAACAGTATATCCAATTGACTAGACAGTTCATCCGCTATAGCGCTCTTCTGCCCACGGCTCACCTCGTCGATGGTAGCCGTTACGCTCCCAGAAGCCAAGCTCCTCATGATCTAGAAACTCTAGACCATTAATCCATTTGGCACTCTTCCAAGCATAGAGATGAGGTACGATTAATCGCATAGGACCACCATGTTCTGCTGGCAACGGCTCTCCAAATACTCTATGGGCAAAGAAGTTTTCTTCCCGCAGGAAGTCTGACATTGTAATGTTAGTGGTGTAACCGCCGTAGCAGTGTTCCACAATATGGACAGCTTTTGACTCTACTTTAACTATATGCATAAAGTCTGTCACTTTAATGCCAGTCCACTTGACGTCAAGCTTAGTCCAACGCGTAACACAGTGAAAATCTGCTGTGAATTCGTGCTGGGGTAGCTCCATGAAGTCTGACCAAGTGAATGTAGCGGCTAATACTTGCCCCCACACTCGAAACTGCCATTCTTCTGGACTAATCTGGGGCGTTTGACCATAAGTCAGGACTGGAAACCCTTTAGTCAGATACTGACCAGGAGGAACGCGATCACGCTCTTCCTCAGCTGGTTTCTGGAAAAACTTTCCTCGCATTGGCAAAAAGACAGATGTTTTTTAATAGGATATTACTCTTCTTCTTCTGCTTCTGCTTCAGGCGTTGGATAGACAAATTTGGAGCGGCCGGTCAAAATGGATTTTCCTAGCGACAGAGCTTTTTGAGCCTCAGACGCAGCTTTGCGCTTCCAGGTAGCTTTACGTTTATCGCGTTTGGATTTGGATGTTTTCTTCTTAGGTACAGCCATAACAATAGATGCGGCAATTCTTTACAACCTTTCTATCTTAAGACATTTAAGTTCCAGGAGTGTTACTTGTGGTGCCATTGTTAGGAGGTAGCTGCGGCAAAGGAGTCAGAGGTATAGATGTGGGCGTCAAGACTGAAGATGCACCTGGACTTGAGTTAGTTGATGGCAGCGGCGCTTGAGGATTGCTAGTAGGAATGACTGGTGCGGCAATAGGTGGGGTTGGGGTCATACCACTACCAGGGGCTGGGCTGAGGCTGGGCGTAGGGGTAGAGTTCACAATTCCTGGCTGAATTGTAGGTTGTGTTGGGGTGAGGGGGCTGTTAATTGTAGGTCGAACAGGAGTGCTAAAGACACGTCCTCTCCCGCCATTAGGAGTTGTATTCCTGGGTTGACTAGAACCATTGAAGACTCTGTTCTGATTACTAGGAGTGTAGGCAGAACCTGATGGAGAGGGAGAGGTGGTTGCTACGTTATCGAATTGAAGTAGGGCTTTGGCATTGGGGTAGTAGGTAGCCCAAGGTTGAAGAGTGCTGCTACTGCGCCACTCTTGTCTAGTCATTTGCAAAGACAGAATTGGGGCGATCGCTCCTTTGTTTTGAGCCACAACAGTAACAGCAATATTTGCGATCTCATTATTTTGTTGAAAGCTAGTCTGCACTGCTGTTGTAGCAACCGCTTCTGCCCTTTGTACAAGGCTCTCGAAGGTTTCGTCAGGCAAGCGGTCAAGGGATAAGTTAATGCGAGCAGCTTCAGCCCAAGCAATCTGTGGCAAGAACGTTTCAGCTGTGAGCCATAACCCTCCCCCTAATCCTAGTAACCCTACTAGAGTTGTCATCTGGGTTTGCCTGATCGCCCGTGACAGCAACTTGCATCTCATAATTGCCCTCCCTTAGTGATTGCTCACAATTACAAGTATATTCTTTATGCCTCACCTCTTTTGCTTAGCAGTAGGGTGTCACGTCTTCGCCACATTCATCCGCTAGATAACACAGTGACCGAAAACGCAACCCTATAACTTCTTCGTACAGCGGGTTGAGCTGGCACAGGGGTGGAATATGGAATATAGTATGACCAAAGAATTTTACCTTGCACTCAAAAGGGCATTGAGCTGGAATAACTCGACACAAGCATCGAGCCAGTTTCGGATCGCGGACTTCTATCCGATTCAGCCATCGACGTACAGGTTGAAGGATGGTAATGTCTAGCTTTGGGGAAGGGTGCCCCTGCGGTGTTCCATTCAATACCCAACCAAAGGAAAGATTTTGCACGCTGGACTCAGTTGCATTCATGGTTTACAAAATTTCCACGAGTTTTGTCAGAATCATGCCGTCCTGGAAGGAATAGATATTGAGAATCTACTCCATATGAAGATTGGTAACGCCACTTTGTTCCTGAGTTGGCGTCCTCCTGTGTATGGCGTACTGCTGCTACTATGCTGACTAAAATCTCCAGAATTGTCTCAGGCGCTATTACTGATCTTTTTGTGGAGGCGTTTAGCACCTCAGTGAATCTACCTTGCTTCGCTACACCTTACGTTCCTCTGTACCGTCACTCTCCTAGAGAGAGAAAATTCAATTGCTGCTCAACCCAACGTTGGTTAAAAACAGCTTGGTAGATAAGGTTATAAGTTGTCAGTACTGGAGTCGAGCCCTGGCTTTTACTCATCTGCTTAAAAACTAATCCTGACAGCAATAGCTCTTTTTTTTCAGGACTATCATCCGCTATGACTTCTTCCTGCTGTAAAATTTGCTGGTAAAGTCTCAATAATGCAACTGCCCTTTGCTTATCGCTCAACAGACGATTGCGAATAGTTTTCAGATGTTCTGGCTCGTCTTGAGATTCCCAATTCTCAATTACCTGTGTTTGAACTAGGTTATCAATCCACTCTACTTCACTATTTGTAGGGATGGTCAATGGAGAATTGCAAATTAGCTTACAAAGCTTTTGGGTAAGAAAAGGCTGACCCTTTGTCCAGGTTAACACTGCTTTCAACACAGCTTGAGGCTTGTTAACTCTTCCAATCAGTCCTTGCAGCAAAGGCTGGGCTTCATGCAACTGAAAGCCATTCAGTTGAATTGCCTGACCAATATTAAATGGTGTACGATGTTTGTCTCGAATTAATTGAGAGGGAGTGACCACACCGAGCAAAACAAAAGTCAGACGATTGTATTCGGGAAAATCAGCACGTTTGTTGTAGCAAGTTCTAAGTAGAATAAAAAAGTCGTCAATCTCGAAGTCTAAATTAATCACGCTATCGATTTCATCTATAAAAATGACAATCTTTTCAGAGATATTTTCGAGCAACACTTTGTTGATGAACTCGCTCAAACGATGCACCGGAGATAAAAAGTGATGTTCGCGCCACCAAGTATGAAAACCGACTTTAGCTAAGAGATTAAAATTGTTCGCTAACGTATAAGTGAAGCCTGCGTACCACTGTTCCAGAGTTATTTGCCGATTACCGATCTCTGACAGATCGATAGCAGCACAGGCGAAACCCTCTGCTTGTAGCCGTCGCATGATTTGCACTCGCAAGCTAGATTTACCCATCTGTCGCGAATTTAGAATGTAACAAAACTCTCCAAGTTTCAAAGCGTTGTAGAGGTATCTATCTGCCTGCCGCACAACATAAGTAGGGGCATCCATCGGCAAACTACCGCCAACTTGATATTCATAGCTACGGTTTTGTTCTGCACTCCTGAGTAAGGCATTTTCAATCACCAACTCGGCTTGCGTGGCTTTGAGAATTTCTAGGGTATGTGACAGTTCTTGGGTGCGCTCCTTGACTTTTTGTTCCAAATTCCAGTTAGACTCAGCCAATTTGTCTTTGACCTGCTGTAAAGCTGCATTCTTGAGTTCAAGCTCCTTGGTAAACCGAATCAGCTCTGCTTCTGCTCGCTTGCGGTGTGTGATATCTTGAAAGGCAGCGATCGCATAAACTATTTGACCCTTTTCATCAAAAATTGGGGTTGCCCACACCTCTAGGGGGATAATCTTATTGGGTTGGTGGATCTCCAGATCATCGACAGTTGCACTTTCTCCCCTTAAAGCTCGTGCAATAGGCTGCTGGTCGGCGGGGTAGATCTGCTCTGTCCCCGCTCGATAGGCTTGATAAATCTCCGTCAATTGATCTACTGTCGTTTTAGGTACTATTCCCTTGCCCAATATCTGCTGGGCAGTCCGATTGACATAGTAGGGTTGACCCTCGGTATTGATCGCGAAAATGCCTACTGGTACAGCTTCGAGGAATTGAGCTAGCCTTTTCTCACTCTCACATAACGCAGCTTCCGCCCGTTGACGCTCTCTAACTTCTTGCTGCAAATGCGCCAATAATTCCGCTTGAGCCTGCTGTGCTACACGCTCCTGTTCCAATGCCGCTTTCATCTGCTGCACGTGTTGCAGAGTTTTGTTGGTAGTAATTTCTAAATCTTGAAAATTGATCGGCTTAGTCAGGAAGTCAAAAGCACCACAATTCATTGCGGTTCTAATATTTTCCATGTCGCCGTAGGCAGAAATAATGACTGCTTTGAGCGTAGGATATAACTCATTCAGCTTAGCTAGCAAAGTTAACCCATCCATCTTGGGCATAGAGATGTCGGTTAACACAATATCTATATCGGGCTGGGCTTGCAGCTTTTCCAGCGCTTCGACACCATCATGAGCAAAAATAAACTGGAGTTGCTTTGCTTTGAGTTCCTTTCTAAATTTCTGGCAGATCAGGGGTTCTAAGTCAGGCTCATCATCCACCACCAGGATTTTAGCTTGCATAGTTTCCTCCCTGATTTAGAACTAGTCACAATTTTAAGATTTTTTCCTTGAGAAGATCAAATTTAACTGGCTTCTCAATATAGTCATCAGCTCCATATTCTCTAGCAAGTCCAAAATTGTGTTCATCGCCATAAGCAGTAATTATAAACACTTTCAAGTGAGGATAACTTTCTTTAATAATTTTGAGCAGCTCCAGCCCGTTCATGCCTGGCATATTAATATCTGCTAGGATCAGGACAAGGCAACTGTTGACCTTACCTTGTAAGTGTTCCAGTGCTTTCTCTGCTGAAAAGGAGAAACGGAATTGAATTATGCCTTTTTTTATCTCTCTCCTAAATTGCTGTTTGAATAACAGCTGGACATCTTCTTCATCATCTACAACCATTACATCCATTTTTTTATCCATTATTATTCAGCGATAGCTTTGGGTAGAATGATGATAAACTCTGCATAACTTCCCACCTCAGTCTTAACTTTGATATCTCCTTGATGTCCCTGGGCAATAATGTCGTAACTAATGGATAGACCCAAACCAGTTCCTTGTCCAGTTGGCTTAGTGGTAAAAAAGGGATGAAAGATTTTATCTAACTCTTGCTGGGGAATACCTTTGCCGTTATCTCGAATTCTTATCTCTACCCGCTCACCCAAATTTTTAGTACTAAGCCAAAGGGAAGGCGAAAATCCCTTACCGATTTCTTGTTTCTTTTCATGGGCTGCATAGCAAGCATTGCTGATTATATTTAGAAAAACTCGACTAATATCCTGCGGGACAACATTCAGTTGCTCGATGTCATCGTCATAATCTGTTTTTATTGTGATATTGAAGGAAGGAACTTTGGCACGCATTCCGTGATAAGCCAGATTAAGAGATTCTGCTAGCAAAGTATTAATGTTGGTCGGTTGGCGTTCGCCAGTTTGCCCTCGGGAGTGCAGCAACATCCTACGCACAATGCTGTCAGCTCTTTTGCCATGCTCGTTGATTTTTTGAGTATTTAGGCTCAGATCATTTAAAATCTCTTCAATATAATTTCTCGTTTCTAAGTCTAATCGGTCTTTTTGATTTTCAATCTCTCCCAACAGTTCCTGGGTCAGTTCTGCAGAAAGTTCAGCAAAGTTGTTAACAAAGTTTAATGGATTTTTGATCTCATGTGCAATGCCTGCTGTTAATGCTCCCAAAGAAGCTAATTTTTCTTGCGCGATGATTTGAGCCTGCGTGGTTTTCAATTTCTGTATGGTACTTCCCAATTCCTCATTTTTCTCTTGTAATTCTCTTGTTCTAGCTTCTACTCTCTGCTCTAGAGTTCGATTATAATCCTCTAGCTGCTCAAAGAGACGGGATTTTTCAATTGAGATGGCAGATTGAGCTGAGAGAATTTTTAGCACTTCAACACGGTCTGGAGTGAATGCGCCAGTTGTGAGGTCATTTTCTAAGTATAGAATGCCGATAAGCTTGCCTTGATTAAGCAAGGGAGTACAAAGAATGGATTTGG
>JAFAVL010000301.1 GCA_019242465.1 Chroococcidiopsidaceae cyanobacterium CP_BM_RX_35
GGTGGAGAAACTTGCCTGATCGCTAATAATTAGTTGAGCATTTCTGACAACTGCATTGAGTTTATAGCTGTCTCCTAATTGAGCTGTCATCACGCGTAGCTCATCTCCACGTAGACTGTGAGTAATAACTTCTGCTACCCGTAAAAGACCAGCACTAAGGCTCACCATGCCGACACAACTGTTTTTTGGTAGGCTTTTGATCATTTGGATCTCTTGGGCATAGTCATAAATGTCGATAGGAATTACCCGAACCGCTAGTGGTGTCGCAATCGCCTCTGCTTCTCGTACGTACCAACGGTGCGTTACCACAGTACCAAAAGGCGTTTGATTCAAGGTTTGACTCAGATCCTCCATCAACACGAGTTGTACTGGTATCCCTAGTGATTGTTCAAGTTCGCTAACCATCAACTTCCCAACACCTACGTCATCTGTCGGTACTGTCACCAAGACTTGAGCGATAGAGCGCAGTCGCCAATCGATTTCGCTTAAGAAGAGTTCCCGCGCTTGATTGAGCGAACAGCCCTGATTGAGCAGCTCATTCAGGCTTTGTTGCACAACTTTGTAGGCTTGGGGATATTGTTCCAAGATCGGAGACTTAATTGGGGGTTCACTATGGCTTTGGGCACGGACATAAATCCCTGATCCTGCTTGCGCTGCCACTAGCCCTGTTTCCTCCAGCTGTCTGTATACCTTACTGATAGTATTGCGGTGTAAACCAGTCTGCATCGCCAGCGCTCGGGTACTTGGCAACCTGTGACCTGGAGGAAACTGTCGCGAGGCGATTGCAAACATGATTTGGTTAAACAACTGGGTTGAAGCGGGAATCTCGCTGTCTGGCTGGATATGAAACTGAACCATCACCAAACCTCTAGAGAGCTTTTGGCAGCAACAAGCCTGCCTCCACGGCATTTTTCAGTTATCTTATATTTTCGATTCAATTGTTGGGAATTAGACTGCGGATAGCACATTCGTCATTCATAATAATCTGGGGATAGACTCGAAATATTTTCAGCATCGCACAACCCGGTATAGATGATCATGGCAGATCGAGAAATTTACACAGAGAACATTCAAGTTCCTAATGGCAAACTGCAAATAGCGGCTCATCTTGCCTCTCCTCAACGGTCCGCCGGAGCTACCTCCGGCGGCGCGCTATCGCCAGAAGGTGCAGGCTCTTACCCGGCTATTGTAGTGTTTCAAGAGATTTTTGGCGTCAACAACCATATTCGGGAAGTGACGGAAAGGATTGCTCGAGCAGGTTATGTCGCGATCGCCCCAGCCATATTCCAACGCCAGGCTCCTGGTTTTACCACTGGCTACACTCCTCAAGACATTGAAATTGGCAGAGGCTACGCCCAACAAACTAAGGCATCAGAGATTTTAGGTGATACTCAGGCAACGATAGACTACCTTAAACAACTACCACAAGTGCAAAAAGAAGCCATTGGCTGCATCGGTTTCTGCTTTGGGGGTCATGTTGCTTACCTAGCTGCTACCCTGCCTGACATCAAAGCCACTGCTTCTTTTTATGGTGCTGGCATTGCCACTCGGACTCCTGGTGGCGGGGCACCCACCGTTACTCGGACACCAGAGATCTCAGGCACCCTCTACGCCTTTTTTGGGATGGAAGACGCCAGCATTCCAGCCGAGCAGGTCGATCAGATTGAGGCAGAGTTGGAAAAAAACCAGATTCCGCATCAAGTCTTTCGCTACGATAAAGCAGACCACGGCTTTTTCTGCGACCAACGCGCTAGCTACAATCCCGAAGCCGCTGCTGATGCCTGGGAGCATGTCAAACAACTTTTCGGGGGCGAATTGACAAAAAAATGAATTCTGAATCGAGCCCAACTCCAATTGCCAAATCGTCTTTTTCAATGGACGATTTTGCCAAAGCCCTAGAACAACACGATTACCAATTTCAAAAGGGACAGGTAGTCCGTGGTAAGGTGTTCCAATATGAAAGCGACGGTGCCTATGTTGATATTGGTGGCAAGTCCGCAGCTTTTCTCCCACTAACAGAAGTGGCTCTGCAACCAGTCACCGACCTATCTGAGCTGCTGCCCTTACAGGAGGAACAAGAGTTCTTAATCATTCAGGAACAGGATGCCGAAGGTCAGGTGACGATCTCTCGTCGTCAGCTAGAAATCCGCCAAGTTTGGCAACATCTGCTTCAAATGCAGGAAAATGGTCAATCGGTAGAAGTTCGAGTCAGTGGGGCTAACAAGGGTGGTGTCACAGTTAATGTCAAGGGACTGCGGGGATTTATCCCGCGCTCGCATTTGGTGGAGCGAGACAGTATAGAAGCACTTAAGGGACAAACCTTAACTGCCAGCTTCCTGGAAATCGATCAAAACAACAACAAACTCGTACTTTCTAATCGTCTGGCAACTCGCTCTGCTGGTTTCAGCCATTTAGAACTAGGTCAGTTGGTAGAGGGCAAAGTCACTGGCATCAAGCCTTTCGGCGTCTTCATCGATTTAGACGGCATCAGCGGCTTACTTCACATCAAACAGGTGAGCCAAAATTATATCGAATCTCTGCCAGCGCTATTTCACTCGGATCAGTTAATCAAGGCGGTCATTATTGATCTAGATGCCGGGAAAGGTCGGGTTTCACTCTCTACTAGGGTTTTAGAAAATTATCCCGGCGAGATGCTAGAGAAAATGGATGAGGTGATGGCAAGTGCCGAGGCGCGTGCTAATCGAGCAAAGAAAAGCTCCTAGCCTTTTTTCTAGGTCTAGCCCTGCCCATTTAACCGATGTCGTCCATTGCTTCAACCCGGCACGATGGTTAAGAGATGGGATCACTTGTCCCAGCTAAACCTAAAGCGTCTTGGAGAAATGGCATGTCTTCGTTACCATCCGAGAGGGCAGCTAGCACCTTGCTAGCTCTCTCCAATGATTTAGCCGCTGCTGTCGAGCAGGCAGGTCAATGCGTTGTTGCTGTTAAGGCGCGATCGCGGATTTCCTCAAGTGGCGTTCACTGGCGAAAAGATATAGTTGTTGCCGCCGATGAGACAATCAGGCGCTCTGAGGATATTACCGTCACCCTTGGTGATGGTCGTACTGTACCAGCAACTCTAGCAGGTCGCGATCCTAGCACCGATATTGCTGTCCTCAAGCTTCCCGAGCTCGATTTACCCGTAGCCCCAATTGGAGAGGCCACCTCACTCAAGGTTGGTCACTTGGTGTTAGCTGTCGGGCGCTCTGATGAAGGCAATTTGAACGCCAGCTTGGGTGCTGTTAGTGCCCTAGGTAGTGCCTGGCACAGCAGCTATGGAGGCTTGATTGACCAGTTCGTGCGCCTAGATATCACCCTCTATCCCAACCTAGAAGGCGGTCCGTTAGTGGATGCCACTGGTCAAGTCGTGGGAATCACTGTGTCAGGTCCGGGGCGTACAGTTCTGGCGATCCCAACTGCTACAGTCAATCGCGTGGTGACCCAGTTGCTAGAGAAAGGACGCATCGCTCGGGGCTACCTTGGTTTAGGCATGCAGCCGGTACGTCTGCCTGAGCGTCTCAAGCAGACGTTGAATTTGCCTGCTTCAGGTGGGGTGATTGTGGTCAATGTTGAACCCAATGGTCCGGCAGAGCAGGCTGGCGCGACGATTGGTGATGTGATTGTGGCACTTGATGGCACCCCTGTCAGCGATACACGTGATGTGCAGGCAATGCTAGGTCCTGACCGTGTGGGTAAAATCCTCAGTGTCCGTATTGTTCGCGGTGGCACAGCAGTTGAGCTGGACATGACTGTGGGCGAACGACCACGCCGGGGGGAATAACGTCATGAATACCCAGCCAGCTCCTACGAGGCAGACAGACTTAGCAGCAGAATTCGCCGCTATAGCTGAGCTACTATGCCGTTGCACGGTGCAGACCAAGAGCGGCAGAACAGGTTTCGGATCAGGCATTATCTGGCACCCTGACGGCTTAATCATTACCAACGCCCATGTTGCCCAAAGACCAACTGCGACAGTTAGGCTTTGGGATGGTCGAGTGTTTGAGGCTGCGGTCGCAGCGAGAGATCCAGTGCGAGATCTCGCTGCGCTCACGCTAAAGGCAACTGACCTACCAGCAGCTACTATTGGCGACTCTGATGTTCTCCGGGTGGGCGAACTAGTACTAGCAGTTGGTAACCCCGTCGGTCTTGTGGGTGCCTTGACAACCGGAATTATCTCGCGCCTTGGTTCTATGGAGACACCTAACCGTCAAGCATGGGTCATGGCTGACGTGCGGCTCTCCCCCGGTAACTCAGGCGGTCCCTTAGCTGATGCTCAGGGTCGAGTTATTGGGGTCAACAGTATGATTGTTGGGGGTTTGGCTCTAGCGGTGCCGAGCAATGCGGTAAAACGTTTCCTGCTCATCTCTGGGGCGGAGGCGGCGTGATCGGTGTTCTGGTTGCTGCTACTGACAACATTGTGCGGGCAGGGTTGTTGGCTTTAGTTAATGCCAGCCCAGAGCTGACGGTTGTGGGCAGCTCGGTTGATGTAGATACACTCGCGACTCTGGTTGAGGAGCTACAGCCCGATGTAGTTCTACTGGAACTGGGGCTACATGATACTGGGACAGAAATGCTGCCACTTGGCGCGATCGCTCAACGAGCGTCTGCTATTGTCGTCCTCACTGACGAGCCCCAAACCGAGTGGATGACGGAAACCCTACGCCTAGGAGTGCGGGCAGTGTTGCCACGCTCCTCAGCGAAGGCGGAAGAGATTCTGGCAGCAATCTTTGCCACTGCGGCTGGTCTTGTAGTGCTGCACTCCGATGTAGTCGATTCTCTGCTTGGCGTTTCACCATCGGCAGTCCGCGAACTGCCGACTACACTTATGGCACTGACCCCGCGAGAAATTGAAGTTTTAGGCATGATAGCCGAAGGACTAGGCAACAAAACAATCGCGCGACGGCTAGGAATTTCTGAACACACTGTCAAGTTCCACGTATCGTCGATTTTTACCAAGCTCAATGCTAAAAGTCGTACCGAGGCAGTAACTCTTGGAGCTCGCCAAGGTCTAATTATGCTTTGAATAAAAAACTAAATAGCCCAACCGCCAAACACCACCGAAGACGCCGTGCGCAATTAATCTGTGCCTTTTAACAGGTGTAAAAGCACAATTGAACAGGCTAACTTGGAACAGTGCTACCAATACAAAATCATCAAAAATAGTCAGCAAAGCGGATAAGTTAAAGGATTAGGTCATGACTGTTGAAGAGTTGCAAAAGAATGACATGATGGCGCACTTGCTCGATGCCCTCAATGCTGGCAAAGACATTGGTCATTACGGCAGACTAGTATTTGCAATGGTGGCGCGTCACTTCTTGAGCGAAGAAGAGTTGATCGGTCATCTCCAGCAAGACCGCGACTTCAATGAAGCTCAAGCACGGGCACTGTATCAACAGGTGCAAGGTAAAGATTATAATCCACCTAAGCGGGAGCGGGTATTGGAATGGCAGCAGCATCAAGAATTTCCCATTTGCCCCAACCCTGATGACCCGGATGCCTGCAATGTCTACAAAGACTTGCAGTTTCCAGAACATGTTTATGAGAATATCTCCAGCTACCACGAACACAAGGCGGATAGTTAGTTCAGGCTAAAGAGTTAAGACTTCGTTCTTGATTTGAAAAAATCCCCAACCTTAGCTAATTGTAAGAGGCTGGGGAAGAGCTTAATCAAGTTGTGAATCTGCTTAGGGTGTAGTTAGGTGTTCAGCTTGTTGTGACTCAGGCGTTGAAGTCTGCACGGACTCTTGTGAGAAGTGTGTCCATTCGGTGTGGAAGAAGCCTGACTTATCAACACGCTCGTAGGTATGGGCACCAAAGTAGTCTCGCTGTGCTTGCGTCAGGTTTTGGGGTAAGCGAGCGTTCCGATAGCTGTCGAAATAATC
>JAFAVL010000307.1 GCA_019242465.1 Chroococcidiopsidaceae cyanobacterium CP_BM_RX_35
TGATCCTAGAGTCAAGGTACCAGCAATTTACTGGCGCTACACTAGTGTTCACGTTCTCACTTTAGAATGGATTAACGGATTTAAGCTGACAGATACAGAAAATATACGAGCCGCAGGTTTAGACACCAACGCTTTGATCGAGATTGGGGTGACTGCTGGTTTACGGCAACTGTTGGAATACGGCTTCTTTCATGCCGATCCCCATCCGGGTAACTTGTTTGCGATGACCGACGGTCGGATGGCATTTATTGACTTTGACATGATGGATCAGCTAGATGAAAACACGAAAGAAACTTTAGTGGATGCCATCGTGCATCTGATTAACAAAGACTACAAAGAATTAGCCGAAGACTATGTAAAATTGGGATTTCTGACCCCGGAAACAGATATCTACCCAATTGTGCCCGCTTTAGAAGCATTGTTAGGAAACGCGATCGGAGAGAGCGTAGGTAACTTTAACTTCAAAACAATTACAGACTCCTTCTCGGAATTGATGTATCAATATCCATTTCGAGTCCCCGCCAAGTTTGCCCTGATTATTCGTTCCCTAGTGACGCAGGAAGGCATTGCTCTTAGCCTCAATCCAAATTTTAAAATCGTAGAGGTGGCTTATCCCTACGTGGCACGACGGTTACTGACAGGAGAATCTCCAGAATTTAGAAGACGGTTGCTGAATGTTCTGTTTAAGAATGGTAAATTTCAGTGGCAAAGACTAGAGGATCTCATTGCGATCGCTCGAGTCGATCGTAACTTTGACATATTGCCCACAGCCCGGCTAGGTTTACAATATCTTCTTTCTGACGAAGGCAAGTTCCTCCGACGGCAACTGATACTAGCTTTAACAGAAGACGATACTCTGCATACAGAGGAAGTTCGACGCCTGTGGGATCTGGTCAAGGATGAATTGAAGCCGACTCGCTTACTTGATGCAGCCATTGGTGCCTTGAATGAGTTTTCTCGCGAGAGGACAGCGGCAATTTTACCTACAGCTAGATAAAGGAGGAACTTTAAATGTATTACTACATTTCAGAACCACCATACTTTTTGTTATTCTTTGGCCTCTTTGCTGCATTAACCTGTGGAGCAGCATTTTCTGGGACATTGAAACTGATTGTCCAAAAATGGTCAAGTGATCGCGCTAAAGTCGATAAATTGCGCATTCAGACAGGACGATTACTGGTGCCATTTCTAGGTATAACAGTGGGCGTCTGTCTCTTTCTGGCCGCTGGTTTAGAAGTTTTTGGCTTTACATCATGGCTTGCCTACGCAGTAGCTGTGCCGCTGACGATACTGATTAGCTTACTGGTCTGGTTGCAGTTAGGAAGTATGTTGTCTTTAATCGAGCGCAAAGGCTTCCAGGCGGCTTTAGACCTAGACTCTTGGCATTAAAAAGCAAATATTGTTTGAGCAAGAGGTGGAGAAATGCAGATTTACAGACTAGAGGCACTTTCAGACAATTACATCTTCCTGCTGCACGATCCACAACAAAACATTGCCGCTGTTGTTGATCCAGCTGAGTCCCAGCCAGTTCTCCAAAAACTCCAAAGTTTAGGAGCCAGGCTGGTAGCAATCTTCAACACTCATCACCACAACGACCATGTGGGCGGTAACCAGAAACTGCTGCAACACTTTGAGCAAGTGAAAGTTTATGGAGGGGCAGAAGATCAAGGGAGAATTCCCGGACAGCAGGTATTCCTCAAAGAAGGCGATCACGTCAAATTCGCCGAGCGTTCAGCCGAAGTCCTATTTGTTCCCGGACATACCCGCGCTCACATTGCCTACTACTTTCATCCTGAGTCTGAAGAAGGTGAGGCAGGAGATCTATTCTGTGGCGACACTCTATTCGCTGGCGGTTGTGGTCGGCTGTTTGAAGGCTCACCCGCTCAAATGGTCGAATCTCTAAGTAAACTCCGTGCTTTACCTGACAATACGAGAGTTTGGTGTGCTCATGAATACACTCTAAAAAATCTGCTATTCGCCATGACTATCGATGGCAGCAACGCAGACTTGCAATCTCGTTTTGCAGAAGTTAAGGCAGCTCGTAGTCAGCAACAGGCAACTGTACCCTCGCTATTAGGACTGGAAAAGCTGACAAATCCGTTTTTGCGCTGGAACCAGGCCACATTACAATCAGCTGTTAACAGTCACGATCCAGTGCAAACCTTTGCCCGTCTCCGTGGTATGAAGGATCGGTTTTAGTCTAAGACTGAGTTGCCAACAACATATATGGTTGCAACGCTAGCTGTATTTCGGTAAGATGGCAGATCCCGGTCTAATTCACTTAAGCATGGGCTGGTAGTCCCCTTAAAAACCCTATAGGAAAGAATATGGCGAAACGAGTGCAATTAGTTTTAACTCAGGATGTTAGTAAGTTAGGCAGATCTGGAGACTTGGTGGAAGTGGCTCCCGGCTATGCTCGCAATTATCTGATTCCTCAGAAACTGGGGGTTCACGCTACTGCTGGTATTCTTAAGCAAGTAGAACGGCGGCGAGAGCTAGAGCGACAGCGCCAATTGGAGGAGAAACAACAAGCCCAAGAGCGCAAGACAGCTTTAGAAGCTGTTGGCAGCTTTACAATTGCTAAGCAGGTAGGTGAAGCGGACGCGATCTTTGGTACAGTCACTGACCGAGAAGTTGCAGCTGCGATCCTGGAGACAACTGGGCAGGAAGTGGATCGGCGCGGCATCACTCTACCCGACATTAGCAAGACTGGCACTTACAAAGCCGAGATTAAACTCCATCCAGAAGTTACGGCAGTGGTCGAAATTCAAGTGGTGCCCATCTAGCCATCCCTATGGCTCAATCTCCAAGCTTTGATAATGGCACCGATCGTCTTCCGCCTCAAAATATTGAGGCGGAGGAGGCGATTTTAGGGGGTATACTTCTAGATCCAGAAAGCATCGGTAGAGTCAGCGATCGCCTACTGC
>JAFAVL010000368.1 GCA_019242465.1 Chroococcidiopsidaceae cyanobacterium CP_BM_RX_35
AGATTCTGATACTGCTCGACCAAGATGCCATTCCAGCCGATTTGCTGACTGGACGATACTAGCATCAGAGATTTATTATTACTATTTAACTGTTGGTTGAGTTCAGTCGCGCTGACCAGGTTACTTGTCATGAGATTTACCTTCACCACTTGTTCAGATAATTCTCTACTCTAGAGACTCAAGCCAAAACTATCTTCTGAAATAGGTCTTGCTTTCTACCTCAACGAATTAGAGAAAACTTCTCTAACTTTCGCTGAGAATCAAAGCAGCGATCGAGTCAGTCACGATCGTCCTTACTGCTAAAGACAGAATTCGCATAGATAGCAAGTTGAGCGCGATTCTTGCAATTGAGTCGATCGAGCAAATGCGTCACATGCGTTTTGACCGTGCCTTCGGTAATAAACAGTTGCGCCGCGATTTCTCGATTTGTCGCTCCATTAGAAATCAACTGTAAGACTTCCCGCTCCCGACGAGTCAACGTTTCCAAATCCGGTAGATCTGTCGGCGAAACCATGCCCAAGGGATTCTTCATCAGTTTATCTAACAGTCCCGGAGCAAGTTGAGCGGTTTTGTTGCAAAAACTGGCGATGAGTTGATAAGAGTAGTAATTGTTGAAGATCTAGCTACTGCAAAGCCAAGTTGAACCAGCCAAAATCCCTATTCAAATGGCGGCACTTCCAGCCCCAAATCATCATCTCCTGCGTCCGCTGGTACTGCCGTTACTCACTCAGCTATCGGGATGTGGAAGAAATGACGCGAGAACGGGGATGGAGTGTAGACCATTGCACTGTTTATCGATGGGTGCAAGCTTATGCTCCTCAACTTGACAAACGCTGTCGGCGTCACTTAGTGCCTACCAGCGATTCCTAGAGAGTTGACGAAGTTTACGTAGAGATCAAAGGTCAAGGTAAATGGTTGTACCGAGCAGTGGACAAGCACGGCAACACCTTGGACTTTCTCTTAAGTGCGAAACGTAACACTGCCGCTGCTAAACGCTTCTTCCGCAAAACCCTGAAAGCAAGCAATAGCAGATTTCCGAGAGTTATCAATGTAGATAAGCATCGTGCCTATCCTGCCGCTTTTGAGCAACTGCAAGAGGATGGATTGCTACTGCAGACGACCAAGTTAAGGCGATGCAAGTATCTTAACAATGTGATTGAGCAGGACCATCGCTTCATTCAGAGATTGGTCAAACCAGGGTTAGGATTCAAATCGTTCAATACTGCCAGGAGAACCTTGAAAGGCTACGAGATGATGAACATGCTGCGTAAAGGACAAGTAGCGGGAGTCGCTCGAGGAGATGTCATCGCACAGTTGAAATTCATGGCGCAAATTTTGGGTGTGGCAGCTTAAGAACTTCTAGTTCTCTCAAAGTTCTGTCCCTTCTTTGTTTTTTGCAACAGAGCCTAGGCTGAGCTACTCTGCTACTCCAACTAATTAGCTAAAGTCGAGCTTACCAACTACAAGTCACCCTGCATCGCACGGGCAATGCTGCATGTATGAGACAGAATTCGGCTCATCGCATTGACCATTTCCAGGTGAATGGCACTGGCATCAAGATTCGTTGGGTCAGCAGAGGTAAGGGAGTGAAGATGACGGACGTGCATTTCACGCTTAAGCTGATTCAGCCATTGTCGTCGAGATAACACCTCGTCTGTGATCGTCGAATCTTGTGATGCCAATCCTGCCAGCACTTGTTGTAGCAGTCCCAAAACTTCGCCATGATAAGTGACAATGTCCTCCCACTCGCTCTGAGGTAGAGCAATTTGCTTGCGACGTTTGCGCCGAGCCAATCGCATCATTTGGTGATAGATAATATCGCCGATCGCCTCCAGTTCTGTGCTGACATGGAGCAACATCAGTTCTCGCTCTGTCTGCTCCTGGGTTAACGCCTCATCGTTGAGTTGAACCAGGTAGTGTTTGATTGCGGTTTCCAGATTATCCAACTGATCCTCTAGAGCGCCGATGCGTTTGGGCAGGTCTTTTACTCCATCCTTAAAGACGTGAATGCTCAGTTGCAGCATTTCAGTTGCCAGATCCGCCATCCGCAGTACCTCACGCATGGCTTGACCTAGCGCTACGGCAGGCAGTGTTAGCATATGGGGATCGAGGTAGCGCGATCCCTTTTTCTCTGCCGTCTCCGGTTCCGGCAATAGCATTGTAGAGAAATTGGCGATTCGGGGGGCAAGGGGAATAAATAGGACAGCCAGGATCAGGTTAAATCCCAAATGTGCGATTGCCACCTGGGCTGCTGGATTAGGCAGCAAATAGGTCAATACGGCTGCTAACGGATTCAGCAATGGCATGGCTGTAGTCACGCCAATTAATCGCGTGGCTAAATAAATCACTCCTAAGCGTCGTCCAATCGCGTTACCTTGATTGATGGCAATGAACAAAGGGGTGAGCGTTGTACCAAGATTGGCTCCCAGTGTCACTGCCAATGCGGCAGTTAAAGGCAGCGCACTGCCCCCTACCAGCACTATGACAATTCCGATCGCGGCAACGCTAGAGACGAATACTGATGCCAGCAGGACACCCAGTAGCAGCAGCACAAGGGGGGAGTGAGCCAGCGTTTGGAGAAGGGCATTGGTAATCGAACTGTTGGCAATGGGAGCGCTACTGGCATCAATCATAGCCAGCCCTACTAACACCAGTGCGAAACTGAACAGTCCTCGTCCAACATCCTGCAGCTTTGTTGTGCGAGTCAACAAGGCAAACACCGCTGCCAACCCCAGGAATTCCAGGGCGTAATCGGTAATATGAAAAGCTAACAGTTGCACCACCAGCGTCGAACCCACCGCAGCACCCAGCAGCATAATCACAGCCGCCGCCAGAGGAACCAGTTGGGCACTCACCATCTCAATCATCACAGAAGCGGTTGCTGTGGAGCTTTGGGTGAGCAGGGTAAAAATCATCCCTAATGCAAACGCTGCCAGAGGACAAGTCGCCAGGGTCATCATCATCAGCCGCAGACGCGCACCGAATGCCCGCTCTACTGCATCGGTGACAAATTTCACGCCATAAAGGAGCAGTGCAGATCCCCCTATCAGCAGAATTAGAAGTTGCGTTGGATTATCAGGAGTAAGCATCAGCACGTTGAATTATGAGGATTAAGCATCAGCACCTCTCCTGATCAAGATGCAAGGGGTAAACTACGATATTTGATCGAACTACCAAATATTAATCACGTGATGTGCGACTCGAAATCAGGCGAGGAGCGCATCGAAATGTAGGGTGGGCAAGCCCACTGGCAATTGAGCTAACAACCAAGCGTATGAGCCAGCAGCTTGCGGTTGATGCAACTGTGGAAAGGCTACAGGTCTCTTACCCAACCCGCTTAGAGCAGCACTAGCAAAACTTCCATGTATCTAACTTGAGTGTACGCTGACTTTTCCCGTTATCTTTTTGAGAGAAAAATCCTCTCTTAATTTCGTCCTCTGAAAGCCGCATAAGCTCGTAGTAGGTTCTCAACAGGCTCACATTAACGAGAAGAAAGACTTATCTTGAAACCCTTGCCACTAGAGAGTTGCAAGACTTATCGGGAAAAATCAGGAGTGTACGAAGTTCTAACACTCAACGTTTTGCAGGTTCTTACAGCGATTTATCAGATTCTTAAGATGTTAGCGAACCTGCTTGGGTGTCATTCCAGTGAGTCGCTTGAACTGTCGTGTCAAATGACTTTGGCTAGAGAAACTGACTTGTAAGGCAATGTCTGTGATCGCCACATCCGTTTTCGACAGCAGCAATTTTGCTCATTCCACCCGCTGTTGAATCACTTACTGGTGCAGTGAAATTCCGGTAGCGCGTTTGAATAAACTGGCGAAGTAAGTCAGGCTGATGTTGATGACACTGGCAAGTTCAACCAGTGACAAATCTCGATCAAGGTGAGTATGAATATAGTCAATGGCTTGCTACAGCTGGATAGGAGTCAAGCTTCTGTTCTCGAACTTGATGATTTGTGCAAACTGAGAATAGTGACGCAAGAGATGAATGGCTAAAACTTGAGTCAATGATTCAGCATACAATCGACCCATGATGCCACCTGAGCGCAACTCTGCTAGAAGTAGCATGGCGAGCTGCTGAAGATTCAAGTCCTGCTGACCGAAACTGTTCACAAGGTAGATCCGCTCTGTATCCTTTTCGGATGCTTCAGCGACTTGTCCGATCGACTCTGACTGTAAGTGAATGTTGAGCATTGGACGGTAGGTATCACTTCTATAGCAGTACCAATAGCTCGGTTGTCCAGCAGGAACAAAGATGCTATCCCCCTGTTGAATGATTGATTCATGCAAGCAATCGTCACGCTTCTGGGTTAAATGAGTGGGTTGCCCCAAGTGTAAGAGGAGCCAATGCTCGGATAGGGCAGGAAGTTCAACTTCACTTGGAGTTGGGGAATATTGATACTGTTCAACCAAAATCCCGTTCCAACCCATCTGCCGACTAGAAAACACTGGAGATGCATGTAAGTGTTGGTTGAGTTCGATTGAGCTAGTAAGGTTACTTGTCACAAATTTTGTTTTCAGCATTTGACTTAAATTTGTGTTCTGTACTTAGAAGAATTGTGCTAATTTTTTCTTATCCACTGACAATAGAGCTTGGATTTTTTATCAATTAACCAGCAAGTAATTAGACGATTATTGTGGTTTTTGAGAGTTGATTTTGGTGTGGTTATCCAAGGGTCAGTGCTTAGAGCAATCGTAGTGTTTTTTAATGAAGTGGTATTCATTTTTCTCCTGATAATTATCTTGTTGTTTTGGTTTGAATTTCAGCTACTTGCTTAACTGTCTTTATCGTAAAAAGTCTACTCCCAAGAAACATCTGAAAAACGTCTTGAGTCAGACTTAAAGAAATAAACTAAATCTCTGCTACTTTCGTTGATGTACTGCGTACAATTACTTGAATCTTTTGTTAATCAGCTTGGTAATGCCTTGGCAAGTGTTAGATAGGTAGTGATACAAGGCTAGCTACAAGGCAGCGGCTTTGCCTACGCCAACACAGTAGCGCTTGGCAATCAATAAATGTGCAGCACTGGCGGCATTAGTCGATCGATACACAGACGGCAAGGGAGATAGTGCCCATACAACTGTAATTGAGTCCTTAACCTTCAAACGAGAACAGATTCATGTTAGGCAATGCTCCATCTGGAAAGCATCCGAAGAAAGTCTCGTTTTTCTTCTCAGTGATAAAGGTATCTCTACTATAACTTTCGTTGAGATCGATGCAAAACTCTGACGAATGGGGCATAGGCAGCAACGCGATTGACGTGTATTTTTGAGAAAAGTCATTGGGTCAAGCCGTCCTATGTGGTCTCTGAAACTCCAATCCAATCCTTTTCCGTTTTTGATGTACACCGAGTGGGTGATGATAGGAAGCTGCGGCTCTTTGGCGATATTGGAAGCGATCGCCGGACGTCGCATTCCCCTGCAACACATTTCTGTCTTGGTGGTACTCTGCCTCACGGGTTGGCTGCTGCCTAGCGGTAAGTCTCCGATTAAAATTCTCTACGTCCTAGCTGAAATTAGCTTAGTTTTTTATGGATCAACATTAGGATATCTCCACATCCTGCCAACGTTATACTTAATCGTATTCATTCGCAGTTGCTTCCTCTTTGGCCCAATTGGATGTGCATTCGTCAGTGGACTATCCCTTCTTCTCTTTCTAACGCATCAGACTCGCTACGTGCTGAACATGGCCGAGCTTTCACCCCAGCTAGAGGAACAATTCTGGATGCATTTGGTCGCCGAAACGGTGATGTTTGGGCTGGGGCTGTTTTTAGTGTGGATGCTCGTGAATACGCTCATCTCAGAACGGCAAGCTCAGAATGAGCTCGCCGTAGCACACGATCAGCTTCGACAGTATGCATTTCAAGCAGAGGAGCTGGCAGCTGTTCAAGAGCGTAATCGAATTGCGCGGGAGATTCATGATTCATTAGGTCATGCACTCACAGCACTAAATGTCCAGCTGCAAACGGCTGTCTTGCTGAAGGAGCAACCGAACCGGGCAGAACCATTTGTGCAGAGAGCAAGACAGTTGGGAATTACAGCAATGCAAGAGGTGCGTAAATCAGTGCGGGCATTGCGACAAGCAGATGAACCAGAATCGTCTTTAACAGACACGCTCGCAGCGCTAGTCAACGACTTCCGCCAAGGTAGCGGCATCGATGCCGAGCTACAAATTCATGCTAAGCCAACTGATATTTTAGTCTCTAATGCAATTATCAAAGCCTTGTATCGCGTTGTTCAAGAAGCACTGACGAATATCTATAAATATGCTGAGGCAACGACCGTCATCGTCGAAGTCGAGAGCATTCCTGAAAGCCTGAGATTGATTGTGATGGATAACGGACGCGGGTTTGATCCAAGTCAAGTTTCTGGAACTGGATTCGGCTTACAAGGAATGCGGGAGCGAGTTGCAGCATTAAATGGAACATTTGCCTTAAAAACCGAACCAGGGCGAGGCTGTCGGATTCAAATCGAAGTCCCCTTAGTCAAAGCAACTGAGTAAACTACCCTTCTCTAGTAGGTAAAATCATGCTGCGAATCTTAATTGTGGATGATCAGAGCTTAATTTGTCAGGGGCTCCAAGCAATGCTGGAGTTACAGCCCGATTTGCAAGTGGTGGGAACGGCAAGCAATGGGGAAATCGCGATTGAGCAAGTCGCAGCCCTGCAACCCGATTTAGTGCTCATGGATGTACGAATGCCGTTGATGGATGGTAGAGCCGCAACCCGTATCATTTGCCAACGCTATCCCAGAATTACAGTGCTGGTTTTGAGTACGTTTGATGATGACCAGTACATTGCTGAGTCGATTCGAGCCGGAGCGAAAGGCTATCTGCTGAAAGATATGCCTGCAGAAGAATTAGTTCAAGCAATTCTCCTAGCATGTCAGGGCTACGCTCAACTAGCACCGGGATTGCTCGATAAGCTGATGAAGAATCCATTAGGTATGGCTCAACCTAGTGCTGCACCAGAACTAGAGACCTTGACACGCCGAGAGCGAGAAGTGTTGAAGTTGATTTCTCATGGAGCAACTAATCGAGAGATTGCAGCACAATTGTTCGTCACTGAGGGCACAGTGAAAACGCATGTGACTCATTTATTGACTCGGCTTGATTGCAAAAATCGTGCTCAATTAGCGATCATTGCAAATTCAGTGTTCGCAAAAGGGTAATGTTGTCGATTTGTTGTTCATTCCTAAATTGATAATCCAAACTTGTAGCGATTGATGAACAGCCCGATCACTAAATCGTGCATGACTTCAGATTTGGAAAAACAAATAGTCCTACGGGCAAGTCGCTTGATTCTAGTTCTGAGCCGAAGATGTTTGCGCTCAATCTTTTGAGTCTTTCGTTTACCCACTTTATGCGTTTGTGCTGGTAGATGTCTTTGATAGGCACCCCACTCATCAGTACAGAACCGTTTGACACCAAAAGGTTCAAGTAGCTTCTTGAGTTGAAGAAACGCTTCGTCATTCCGCCTGCCAAATACATAAGCCAATACCTGTCCAGTCCGGCGGTCAATCGCATGCCACAACCACCTAGGATTGGTCTTCTTGCTGACAAAGCTCCACATCTCATCTAGCTCGGACTGGTTGTGCGTCAGAGAAGCGTGTGAAAGGTAGTAAAGGTGTGCCAATACCAAGGCTCTGAAGCTAAACCTGCTCTTTGGGCAGCAGTATTACCCAAGCGGCTGTGTTTCCACATCCAGTTGAAGTAACTCACCACCAATCGTGCTGTCACCTTTGTCTGCTCCCATGCTTTGCCAAATTTGTTCTGCTGACGATGCCACCTTCCTGTTTGCTGTCGTATAATCCCGTTAGTCCGCTCCAATCGCTGTGTCTGGTCTTTACCAATGTGATGTCTAACTTCAGGTGGTAGTACCCGTTCATATCCACCCCACCCATCGGTATCCCATTGCTGACAATCGGTTTTTCCTTCCGTACTGGTCACCAATTCCTCAATCATTTCATCTGTGTGCTTCCCTACTCGCGCTGACAGGAGCAATCCACTATCATTCGCCTGACTTAAGCCAATCCAACAGTCTCCCACCTCTAGTTCTCCCGGTAGACAGTGTTTTTGTTTTTTTGGATGAAAGACCACAGTTCATCAGCTGTGATGCCAATGGTCTTCACCTGTTTCACCAAGGCATTATGTATCATCTGTGCTTTCTGACTAGCATCTCGGACCAGATGGACAACAGTACCGTAAGCCCTACCACTAATTCTTGCCACTCCCCGCAAGCTACTTCCCTCACAATGTGATTGGAGTATTATATGGATCTCATCTGGCTGCAGCTGACGGCGGTAGTAAATTGTGTCAAAGGTGACTTTAAAGGACTGCTTGCAGACAGGGCAAAAGTAACGTTGACTCCCTTTACTAGTTTTTCCGTGTTTGTGGGTTTGATGATGACCGCAGAGTAGACAAGGCATACGTTTCGGGAACAAGGCTAATTTTCTTCTCTCGTATAATACTCAATCCCACATTTCTCTGACGCACGATCCATCAGGTATTGCGAATAATCAAGGGAAAATTCAGCTTTTCCCTCCTCGTTTTCTCAAAAATTACAGACCGTTCTTGCAGCACTAGCAGTAGTTTGAAGAAATATTCTTTACACTTCCTCAAGCGCTCCCAAGGCTTTGAGCGAGGCTTTCTGTGCTTCGGTCATCCCGGTCACACCCGTGATGTTCATGCCTTCGTAAGGGCGATCGGTCAAGAGCGTTTTGAGACAGTCACCCGTTTTTACGTCCCAAAGCCGAATCGTTCCGTCTGAGCTGCTGCTCGCAAGCACATCCCCGTTGGGACTCCAGGAGACGTACATAGTCCAGCTCTGGTGTCCATGCAGAGTATATTTGCATTCGTCGGTCTCCAGATTCCACACTTTAACCGTGCCGTCATCGCTACCGCTGGCTAACCACCGACCGTTTGGACTCCAGGCAATTGCCCAAATCAATGCCTGATGCCCGACGAGTTCGCGCTCAAAGGCATCGGTCTGGAGATTCCAGAGCCGCACCGTTCGCTCCGTACTACTGGTTGCTAGCCAATTGCCGTCTGGACTCCAGGCGATCACCAGTCCTATCAGGCGATCATCGTGCAGGGTCTTTATACATTCGCCTGACTGTACATCCCAGAGCTTGATTCTCTGGTCACCACTCGCCGATGCCAACATCTATTCCATCTGGACTCCAGATTGCCCACCAAATAAAACTTTGATGACCGGATAAAACGCTGAGGCATTCCCCTTCGAGATTCCATACTCTAACGGTCATATCACCCATGCTGCTTGTCGTTGCCAGCAATTGTCCTGTGCCTATCGGCAAATTTATTTCAACTGGACTCCAAGTCACCGACCATACCCAGCTTTGATGACCGGATAAGGTTCTCAAGCATTGTCCCGTCTGCACATCCCAAATCTTGATCGTACTGTCTCGTCCACTGCTGGCAATCAGTCCTGCTGCATCTGGCGAATCAAGCGCAGATCGAGGCATCGGATTCCAGTCCGCCGAAAGCACCCAACCGTGATGCCCCGTTAACGTCTTCAGGCATTGTCCAGTCTCAACCTGCCAGATTCTAACAGTACTATCTGTGCTGGGGCTGGCTAAGAATTTGCCATCAGGACTCCACACGACTGTCCGGATCGCGTTCCTATACCCTTTGAGCGTGTGGCGACACTGCCCTGTCTGCGGGTTCCAGAGCCGTACCATCTGGTCGAGGCTGCCACTGGCGATCGCGTTGCCATCGCTGCTCCAGCTCACGCTCCAAATCGGTTCTTGATGTCCTTGCAAGGTTTTCAAGCAGTGTCCGGTGATTGGGTTCCAGAGCTTGACGGTGCAATCGCCGCTGCAACTCGCCAGCCTTGTCCCATCGGGACTCCACGCCAGCGAGTAGATCCAGGTTCTATGCCCGGACATACTCCGAATCGGCTGTCCCGTTTGTCGATCCCGCAGCCGAATCAGT
>JAFAVL010000703.1 GCA_019242465.1 Chroococcidiopsidaceae cyanobacterium CP_BM_RX_35
TCTCTACGACCCATATAACTTTGAATTACCGCCGCAACCAGAACCAGAGTCTGACTACTATAAATGATTTTGGATTAGGATTTTCCTGACAAAGCGTTAAAACCATCTGTTATAGGAAGAGTGGCTTTGAACAGTCGGTCAATCCAAAATCCAAAATCGGTCAACTACTAACAGTTAAATCTCACGAGGCAAGAGCCATTTCCACTGTCTGCTGCAACTCCCCCTTTTGGTACAGTTCAATCAGAATATCTGAGCCACCTATGAATTTACCATCAATGTACAGTTGGGGAATCGTCGGCCAGTTGGAATATTCTTTAATCCCCTGACGGATCTCGTAATCTTCCAAAACATCAACGGTCTCGTAAGGAACTCCTAGCGTGTTCAAAATCTGCACCACGTTATTCGAGAAACCGCACTGAGGCATTAGCTTTGTACCCTTCATAAAAACCAAAATTTTATTCTGGTTTACTAACTGATCAATCCGTGCTTTCAATTCTGGAGTCATAGTGATTGATTTTTCCTATTTTTCGTCTCGTGTACAAATCAATGGATCGTCGCCATGATTGATTTAGACCGTTTGAGCTGCTTGCCAATCATGAGGAGTGTAAGTTTTCAGCGCCAAAGCATGGATTGCTTCTGAGGACATGGCTTGCTGCAACGCCCCGTAAACCAGCTGGTGCTGCTGCACTAACCCCTTCCCTTCAAATTGGGAGGAAACCACTACAACCTGATAGTGGTCACCACCACCAGTCAAGTCTTGTACTTGAACCTGGGCATCCGGCATTTGGACTCTAACCATTGCCTCAACTTGCTGGGGGCTAATCATTTCAATCCCTTGTATTGTCCTTACTCTTCTTTAATTTAACTATTTCGTTGAGGAAGTTGGGGAAGTTGGGGGGGTTAGCTGAGCACTGCCCGGTTTGGGATAGGGAGAATCAACAAACCCTAACTCGAATAACTGCTGATAAGCTTTCTTTCCTAAGTCTCGCGTTGGGTTCTGGCTACGGATGATTTGCACTAGCAACGGTACAGCCAGCTCCGGCTGATTTTCTGCCCGGTGGACCAACGCTAGCTGATATGTGGCGTCGTCTCGCAACTGTGCGGCTTGCAAAGCCTTCTGCCGTTGGCTATCGGCAATCCGATTGTCAATTCCCGAAAAGCTATTAGCCAGCTCTTGATAAAAGTTGGAGAGTTGATTAAACACCTCACGAGCTTCCTGGAGTTTCTTAGCTGCCAGAGTATAGTTCTGGGAAGAAACGGCACCACTAGCCTCTGACATCAGCCTTTGACCTCCCTGCATGCTCAGCAGGCTACTATCTTGAGTTGCGGGATGGAGGACGTTTGGGTCTGTTGGCTGGAGGGGTTGTAAATGACCAGGAGTATTTTGTAGCTTTGGCGCTTGTGATTGGGCATCGACGTTTGAAGGCAGCAAACTGAAAGCTGCTACTACTGTTACGCAAGTGAAGCAGCTGTGGCGAAGGAAGCGAGCAGTTCCAGCAGAAATCATGGGGAGATCAACTTGGGATAAACTGATTGATTCGGGTATCTTAACTCCGTTTGAGTCTTTCACCAAATAGGCAACTTTAAAAAGGCATCTTCAAGGTGGAAGGCTGACATTGAATAGCAAGTTGCTGACCGCTTAGCTGCTTGAGCGCTGCTTCTAAATTAGATGTCAACTGTTGGGCTTTCTCTTTTACTGAACCAGTGTTGTAATCTGCTACCCGGAGAGGGGAACCAATGCGAATATTGACATCGCAGCCCCATTGCGGGAAAGGTTGGCTGTAGTGAATACTGATAGGAACTATTTTAACACCCAATCCTGACTGGCTTGATTCGGCACCGAGAGCCAGGCGGGCCAATCCAGGCTTCAGTTGGTGGAGTAAACCATCGCGAAAGATATCACCTTCTGGAAAGATAACCAACATTTCGCCCTGCTTGAGTAGCTCGACTCCATGACGCAGAGTGGCAATTGCTGGATGCTTGGGATCTATGGGAAACCCTCCCATGCGTCGAACAAACCAACCCTGGAGCCCTGTGGTTTCATTGGCTGACACCATAAATCGCGGATCTCGTCCCGTTACCAGCCGACCAGTGGCATAAGGTACAAGCAATGCATCCCACCGGGCACGATGGGTAGGAGCCAGGATGACAGGACCAGTGGTAGGGATATTTTCCTGCCCAGCGATCTCAAGTTGCCCAAAGTACGTTGGGAATACGAGGCGATGCCCTAACATGTAGAGCAGCGGAGCTAACCAAGGTGAAACACGGGATTTAGGATTATCCTCCATGGTAATCGTTACAGTTTCCAGGGAAGTTTTGGGGGACGCAAGCTGAATCATAAATGGTGGCTGGTAAGTGTAAGGAAAAATTTTCTCAAAACTTTCCTAAATCTCACCCTAAATTTTTTGGTCTGGGTTGTCTGCTTCCCCAGGGACACTTTTTACAGCGTCATGATCTCAAATCGGTTTTGTCACGACGCTGCTGTCGTCGTTTGGCAAACCAAGCTTGCAGCTGTTCGCGACAGCTTGACTCCAAGATACCACCTAATACTGACAAGTGGTGGTAGGAGCAAGCACTGTCAGGAATATTGAGAACAGTACGAATGGCACCAGTCTTCGGGTCATGGGCTCCATAAACTAAAAGACCTATTCGAGCTTGCACAATTGCGCCTGCACACATCGGACAAGGCTCTAGAGTGACGTAAAGGATGCACTGATTCAGATGCCAATTTTGCAAAGCTTGACCCGCCGAGCGCAAAGCAAGGATTTCTGCATGAGCTGTAGGGTCTTTGTCTCGTTCTCGTCGGTTTTCACCTGTCGCAATCAAATTGCCATTTCGGTCAATGATGACTGCTCCGACTGGAACTTCACCAACCTCTCCCGCTAACTGAGCAATTGTGATCGCCTGACTCATCCAATATTGATGAGACAAAATTGCCGTTTCATCAATCTCTAATGGTGACAACGCTATGAT
>JAFAVL010000750.1 GCA_019242465.1 Chroococcidiopsidaceae cyanobacterium CP_BM_RX_35
AGTCGTCTTCTCCTAAGCAATAGGTACGATCGCCCAGATCGTAGCTGCCGTTTGCCTTCAGTTGCTGATGGGTCGTATACCCCCAAATCCTGACATAACCATCATCTGGATTGACCTGCGCTGCTATGTAGTAATCAGCCACCCAACTAGGAATATCTATCCATTCTTGGGGTACACGCAGTTCACTTAGGTCGATCGTCTCGGTGGGAACTAACACCAATCGCTTCGTTCCCAGGGTAATAGCTGTACCGTTGACCACCCCCCAGAAACTAGGTAGAGCTGCCAAATTTGGCCAAGGACTAGCCTGAGGCTCGTACTCTTCCCGCAGCCAAGGCAGAAAGGTGCTGAGACAAATGAGATTGAGATACGCACTCCAACGGCAGTTGGGCATCGAGAAAGACTGGCTTCGCTGCCAAGCATTTGCTCGATCTGTTTGGGATATCTCTAACCACAACTGCGTTGGGTCAGCAAAGGAAAGCAAGGCAGGGTCCAAAGTCATAAAGGTGACTCCCGATGAGTAGGGGGATGGCTATAGTAGACTTTTAACCATTCCTCCAAAACAGTACTTATGTAGTTAAGTACATCTGATGTCAGAGAAATATGCAGCGTCTCCTGACTCCAGCTTGCAAGCGCGAGCAGCAAAGATTCTCTAGACTTCGTTAGCCGACGAGAAACGGTATACTGCTTCACAGCTAGCTGTTCAGCAATCTGCTGTTGAGTTAGCTCCTGACCGTAGTACATCTGTAGAATCTTTTGGGCGTCAGGAGCAAGCTTGGCTAAAGCTGCTGCTAAAAGAGTGTAGAGCTGAGATTGCCGCGAGTCCTTTTCATGTTGTTCTTCTTGCTCAATGAGTTGAGTGAGTAACGATGCTTGCGGTGACTCTGGTAAATCATCTAGTAGCTCCCCAGAAGCTTCTCCTGGTTTGGGGGTATTGATTGAAGTCAAGGTGGGATACAGATAAGCTCTTGCTGCCCTAGCACAAGTCATCATCCACTTTTCGCACATTTCTGGGCTGCACTCTGGTCCCGGCGGACTGAGTTGCCTGTGGCGTTCTGCATTGTAGAGTTCAACTAATGCTTTCCAAGTGGCATGGTCTGGCTTCGGGAGTTGGCGGGTGCCAGTGGCTTGCTGTGGGACATAAAGTGTCTTAAAGCAGTTCCAAGCTAACAGATAGCAGGCAATCGTTTCTGAGGTCAGTCCGGCATTTTGTAAAGACTCTACAAGTCGCTTTTGGCTCAGCTTCCGCAACAATGACCAATTCGTGCAAATATCAACTTCTTGCTGCTGGCGTAGGATATCTTTGAGTACGCTACGAAAAACCACACTAGCATAATTGCTGAGGCTAAAGCCTGTCTGAGAATTAAACCCTTTTAAGACTTTATCGACGCGAGTGAGCGCCATCTGAAAGCAATCAGATAGGGTATACTGCCCAGTGGAGAAGCTAGCAATTGTTTTTTGAGCAGTCCAGAAGCACACTTCTTGCAAATAAGCTGACAAATGTGCTTCCGCCAGACTATCCGGCTGCGTTTGCCACAGCTTGTACCAGTAGAACACCCAAAAATCTTTAGAGGTCTCTGGTTGTGGTAGTTGAGCTTGACAACTGAGCATACTCCGGCGCAGTTTAGGGTCCGTTGCCCAACCACCTACCCTGTCTGCATCAAATTGTAGGAAAGTCGAAAAGACTTCAATGACGGCTTGGCGGGGACGCATGAATCAACAGCTCATGTTGAGCGCAGAAGAAAGCAGAAGTAAACCTATCAAACTTATTAATAGGCTTAAGTATCTGGATTTTATCTCAGTGTATGCTAAGAAGCGATTATTCTGATGAAGGTTTTAGATTTACAAGGACTATTTGACCAGTAGCTTGACCCGATCGAGGTTCATGACTTTCCTGAGTTTAAGCTCAGCGTAAAATTTTGTAACTTTTTGTAGAATTCCTGAAACTAAGCCTGAGAAGTAAATAGAGAGCTGTAATTTTATCTAAGCCATAAAACTTGAATTTTCAGTCTTCACTCAAGGAATATATGAATGATGAACTTCAATCTGAGGCAATAAAAGCTAAGCAAACAACTGAATGCTTGTCCACCCCTTGCTGATCTTACAAGTCAAGCTGGGAGTTTCCAGCGTCTTAGCTAAAGATGATTATCATACAGTAGTATCGTAGCATTCTATTACTAAAATGGGTTCGCCCTCACATTGAAAAAACTTTTTGATCAAAGTTGCTTTCATTCTTAAGTTAGGCCTATGTGTCCGCTCGGTGTTGGTACTAGTCGCTCTAATTACACTCTGAAAACAGGGGAAGCCAAGCTTTGGGTTTTCCTAGTGGGAGTTAACCAATACCAGGATGATTCTCTATCTCCTCTACGCTACTCTGCTACAGATTGCCAAGGCTTGGGAGATGCATTGGCACAAGCAACGCAGGGATTTCCCCGCAAGGAAGTGATTATTCATCATGACTTCGCGGCACAGCCCCCTATGTTGGAGACAGTTCGTGCCAGCTTAGAGCGAATTGTGTCAGAAACCCAGTCGCAGGATACTATCCTGTTTTATTTTTCTGGACATGGGGTGCTAGATCCGAACACTCAGCAGGCTTTTTTGTGTTTAGCAGATACCCGGAAGGACAACCTGGTTACTACAGGCTTGGCATTACACGACCTGTTGCAGATGTTTGGGCAGAGTTCTGCCTATCAGCAGCTAATTTGTCTAGATACTTGTCATAGTGGTGACATGACGCTGGGGAGGGCAAGGGGTGCAATAGAAACCCAAGGAGACAGGTCTTCTGGTCTACTCAACCCCACACCCCAATTGATGCAAGTGTTACGCCAACGTGCAGCGCAGAGTAAGGGATTCTGTGCTTTACTCTCTTGTGACCAAGGGCAACAGTCATGGGAGTTTCCTGAACTGGGGCATGGAGTGTTTACTTATTACCTTATGCAGGGACTTTTGGGTGAGGCAGCAGACTCGCAGGG
Organism: Chroococcidiopsidaceae cyanobacterium CP_BM_RX_35; assembly: GCA_019242465.1. Next base: position 2,970 of record JAFAVL010000750.1, read on the forward strand.
TGTGATTGATGCAGATGGACTTTATAAATATGTTTATCGCCAGACTTTGCAATACATTCAGAAAACGAATCAGCAGCTGCGTCTGATCAATCAGCAAAAGCGGAGCCGAGGGGAAACTCAGCTGTATCCAGAGTATCCGCTACAAACTCCTAAACGAATTGTGGAAGGAGTAGGAGAGTTGATTCTTGGATTAAAACCAGCGATCGCTAACTCTCGACCTCTCAGGCAAGCGCTAATTGTCGAAGGACTTTCAGGTCGCAAGGTTCCAACTTTGAGCTGGCGGGAGCGAGCAACGGAATCGGCTCTCGGCGGAACGCTGGCAAGAGTGCTAAGTAGGTCTGGAGGCTTCGATCTGGAATACTGGCCACAACGTGCAAAGGCATGGTCAGAAGTACGGGGAGCGATCCAAGCATACTTGCGTCGGTGTAGTACCTTGGAACAAGAATCACTCACTCGCTTCCCGGCGACAAAAGAGAAAGTAACGGCTTTGTTGTACCTGCAGGGGGAAGTTGAGGAGATAGAGGACGGCGAGGCTTGGCTAATTTTAGGAGATGGGGTTCGTATCAGCCGCTCTTGGTTGAGACAAGAGTTATATCGTTCAGGAATAGCTCAACAGATTGTCATCTTAGACTGTCCTGGAGCAAGTTCACTCTCCAACTGGGTAGAAGAACTGCAACTCGATTCTGAGCAGGGACAATGTTTGATTGCGGCAGCTGCACCTGCCAAAGAGCCACAACTATTTTCCCAGGTACTACAAGACACACTTGTTACCGTGAATCCACAAGTTGGTTTACCAGTCGCTGCCTGGATTACCCAGTTGCAAACGACCCTTGCAAGAAAAGGCATTCCGCTTCACACCTGGCTATCGGGAACGCAAGGTGTGATTGAAATCTTACCTGCAAACATGGCATCTGTCTTTCAGGATTTTCCGCAGCCAGAGCCTCCTAGTGCGATCGCCCCTACTGCGGCTACGGTGGTGGAAACTTCAAAACATCAACCAATCGATGCCCACTTGCTCCGTCAATGCGAGCGAGAGTTAGCTTATTTTGTCGGTCCAATTGCCAGTTTTCTGATTCAAGAGGTTTTGGCATCTCATCCTCAGATTTCGCTACCGGAACTCGTGATGACCTTGGCAGCCGACATTCCCGATCCCCAGAAAGCTTTGAAATTTTTGCAACGCTTACAGTCTTGAGCTTGCGGTAGAGCGCAGCCGGAGTTCTACTCCGGCGCTCCCTTGAGTCAAATAAGCTTTGCTATGGCATTCACTTCCCTCGTCCAGGGATGATCGGGGTAGCACAGGCAGAAGAGATCTCTGCTAGCTAGATGAAACATCTCTTCGCAGACAGGCAGAATGCCGCCTACCTTTGTGTTGTAAGTTTTCTGCACTTGCTGCCGCAAAGCCTCAAAATTTAGAGTTGGTAGTGCCTTATTAACCACTAGCAGCATTTTAGGAACCTCTAACTTACGAGCTACCTCTACAGCCACAGCTGTACCGTGATAATCTTGATGGTCTGGACGCAAAATGAGGACTAAGATATCGGAAATGATGATCGATAGCAGGGTCTCTTCATTGATTCCAGGATGAGTGTCAATAAACAGGTAGTCCAATTTCAAACGGCGAATCAGGTTGCGTATGCCGTCATTAAGCCGACGTGCGTCGTATCCCTCGCGTAAAATTCGGGAGATATCGCCAGTCTTGATACTAGAAGGAATTAGGTAAACACTACCTCTGATAGCTGGGGTCTCCTGCCTCATCTTTGGAACCGGAGTGACTTCGTAGGCAGCCTTTTCAATGGCACAGCGACCCCAGAGATAATCATTTAGGGTATAACTGATCTTTTCCTCTTTGAGACCAAATAGGACATGAATACCAGGTGATTGGATGTCGGTATCAATAATGCCAACCCGTCGTCCAGAGCGAGCAATGATAGTCGCCAGATTACTTGTGACATTCGATTTACCAGTTCCACCACGGAACGAATGGACAGACACAACTTTAGACATAATATATCCTTGTAAGTGAGAGTACTTTGCTCAAGCTGATGGGCTGGATAGCATCACAAAAGCAGAGAATGGCGGAAGTTTCTCGATCGCTTCATTCATTTCATAGGGTAAAAAATGCTATTCTATGCATTTGATAAAAATTAATGGATTATATAAAATTATTGACTTAGTCACTCTTCAGCATTAAGCAAGGCTAAGTGCTTTGATGGTGTGTTATAATTAACAAAATTTTATTATTTAGTTTAGCTTTAGCTATTACTTTTACAAAAGTATATGCCTTCGCGTACTCTACTACTGGCACGGTTTTTGCTAATACTATGGTTGCCCTTAAGTGGGTGCAGTCAAGATAGGTTAACTCCACCAGGAAAGTTAACTGTTGGTGTTGTGGGCTACGACACAGGAGAACTCTCTGTAAATAACTATGAACGCTTTCAGGAGTACTTGGCAAAACAGACCAGTAGTGTTGTTGAATTGGAACCCGCGCTTAATGAACTGAATGCCGTTCAACAAGTTCGTAGTAAGGCTTGGTCCATTGTTTTTGCACCTCCTGGTTTGGCAGCAATTGCAATAGGAACAGAGAATTACACTCCGATTTTTCGGATGGAAGGGGTAAACA
>JAFAVL010000837.1 GCA_019242465.1 Chroococcidiopsidaceae cyanobacterium CP_BM_RX_35
TTACTGCAAATATCAAAGGTCCGTGGGATCTGACCACTGTTGATGCTCAATCGGATACCGACAACCAGGTCACGCTGCTTGTCAGCAACGTGCTGAGTGGCAGCCCCACCATCCAGCCGACTAACCAAGGGACAGTCGTACGTCTCAAGCTAAAGGTTTCCGAACATGAGAAGCCCTACGTTGAGTCCAGCACCATCATTGGTACTGGCTTTGCTGAGAAGCTTGATCCCAATAATCTGGTTGTCGGACCAACTGGTCTGGCTTTGGGTGAACATGAAATCCTTTATGTAGCGGATACCATTAACAATCGCATTACTGCCATCCCTGATGCCCTCGACCGCAAGTCTCCTACCAACCCGGTTGAGGTCTCCAGCGGTGATAAACTGAACATGCCACTCGGTATGCAACTAGCGCCCAATGGTAACATCCTAACGGTGAATGCGGGTGACGGGAACCTAGTCGAGACCAGACCTGATGGTCGCCAAGTGGGCACATTCCAGTTGAGTCCTATGGGAGCAGGTACTCTCTTTAACCTGCTTATCGTCAAAGGCAAGGGGATCTACTTCGTTAACGATGGTACGAACACCCTCAACCTGTTGAGTGGTAGTTACTAACATCAGGCGGGACAATGACTGCTGCCCAGGATTTTAGCCTGTAGGTGATTTGGCTATGCCTGGTCAGCATCTCAGCGATTTTGAACGGATAAAAGCCTATCCCCTATAGAGACAACACAAGGCTAACAACCAGTAGGCAGGTGGAAGAGTTCTTAGCCGATCCTTAGTATTCAACCAACACATTATTATTTGGAGATTTTTATGGATTCAGCAACCATATCAGTTTGGGAACAACTCAAAAACCAAAAAATTGATTGCGATCGCGCCCTAAAACTCCTAGTTAACAACACTGGAGGCGTGAACCTATCGCTCCTCGACACAGACGTTACCTCCAGATTCTTGCGTCACTTCCCCAACAAACAGACTTTGCCAAAAGTTATCCCCTTACTCCTATGGCGCGGTTGTTATTACCTCGGTAGTCCTGCCGAACTCTGTGAGCAACAGAAGAGAGAGCTTACCAATCGTACCCGTAGCGAAATTAAGATTATTCCGATTGCCGAAAAGAGCTATCTAGCCTGGTGCCAAATTCAAAGCCTAGGTTCCAACAGTTTTGACTCCACACCATTGCTGAATGCGCTGACGGGTGAAGTCGAGGCAGAGGACCTTGCCGAGACAACGCAGGTTCATCTTGCGAAAGCTGCCGATCAAATTGGTCGGATCAAGACTTTGATCTCAGGAGCTTTGCGTAACCGAGCCAGCGACATTCACCTCGAACCGATGTTGGCTGGTTTAAGAGTTCGCTATCGCATTGATGGAGTGCTGCGCGATATCATTACCCTACCGGCCGATTTAAATCGAAAGGTGATCGCTGCCCTGAAAGTGATGTCCAACATGGACATCGCGGAGAGTCGTCGGCCACAAGACGGCAGGATTGGAGAGAAGTATGCAGCTGGGGAGGCAGAACTGTCTATTGACATGCGGGTGAGCACCTTGCCCTGCGTCAACGGCGAGAAAGCCGTAATTCGCTTGCTGCCGCGCGAGAATCCCTTTTCTCAATTAGAAAATCTCGGATTTTCCCAAGCAACCCTACCTATATACGAAAACTGGTTGCAGCAACCTCAGGGAGTGATTATCCTGACTGGTCCCACTGGTTCGGGTAAGACCAGTACCCTCTATACCAGCCTACAGTCTGTTGCTAAGGAACAGGTCAATGTCGTGACGGTAGAAGATCCAGTTGAGTATATCTTGCCCGGTATCACGCAAACTCAGGTACACGAAGCTGCAGGTATGACCTTTGCTACTGGACTGCGCTCAATCCTACGGCAAGACCCCGACATCATCATGGTGGGGGAGATCCGCGATAGCGAAACGGCTGAGACAGCAGTAAGAGCAGCATTGACGGGACACTTGGTCTTCACCACTCTACATACCAATAACGCTGTCGGTGCAATTCCCCGACTGAAGGACATCGGTCCCGACCCTGGTCTGCTCTGCGATGCCTTATTAGGCATTGTCGCTCAACGGCTCGTGCGCCGGGTTTGTCCCGGCTGTGCCGAGCCACACAAGCCAACAGATGCAGAATTGCAAGTCCTGGGTTTACAGAGAGAGCAAACTCCTACTGACAAATGGCGCAAAGGCAGAGGTTGTCCTAGGTGCTTTAATTCCGGCTTTTTAGGCAGAGAAGCTGTCATGGAGCTACTTGATATTGACGATCGGGTGCGGGAGATTATCTATGAGGGCACGATGACCCAACTGCATCACTATTTGCGCGAGAGTGGTTTTGCCTCATTCCGGGTGGCGGCGATTGAAAAGGTGATCGAGGGAGTGACGACAGTCGAGGAAGTGATGCGTGTGATTCCTAAGAGTGCTCTGTCCGGAATTAAGCACCGCGTAGTACTGTCAAAGATAGCTACTGGCTTGGCGGCTGAACATTGAATAGTATCTTCCTTGTAACACCATAAGTTCGTCGTGAGTTCCTGTTTCCAAAATTTTGCCATTTTCCAGGACGACGATGCGGTTGGCAATTTTAGCTAATGCTAGGCGGTGGCTAACAACAACTGCCATTCTACCTGTAGCAATTGTGCGAAAGATATTGTAAATTTCATGCTCGGTTTTGGGGTCAAGAGCAGCAGTTGGCTCGTCAAACACCAAAAGTTCGGCTTGAGAGAGCCGCATTAAAGCACGAGCAATTGCAATTCTTTGCCACTGTCCACCAGACAAATCAACTCCGCCTTCTAACTGTTTGCCCAAGGGTGTATCCAAGCCTTGAGACAGATGTTCAACGATACTGGCAATTCCGGCTTCCGAGATAGCTGCCATAATAGCGTTATCATCCGGCAATTTGGAGAGCGAACCAAATGCTACGTTCTCGCGCACAGTGGTAGGGAATCGAGCATAATCTTGCATTACAACAGCGATGCGATCGCGTAAAGTATTAAGGTCGAGCGAACGTAAATCCTGACCATTCCACTCAATTGCACCGCTTGTAGGGTCGTACAAGCGACACAGTAATTTAGCTAAAGTGGTTTTACCAGCTCCGTTTTCACCCACAAACGCCACCATTTCATTTGGGCGAATGGTAAGGTTAATGTTCTCTAGGATTTGGCGATCACCACCCGGATAAGAGAAGGATAGGTCTTTAATCTGGATGCCAGTCTTTGAGATCCTATCTCCCCAGGCAGGCAATCTTAACCGGAGTTGGGGCTTAAGTTCCAATAGTTGAAAAATTGGACTAGCACCAAGGGCAATATCGTATAAACTGGCGGAATTACCAATGAGGATGGATAAGCTCCGGCGCACCTGAAGAATCAAACCTGCATACAGTGCTAGATCGCCTAGAGTATAGCTACCACGTAAAACTCCTATTACTACATAGACATAAGGCAAAGCGGAGCCCAATCCACTCAGCAAAGATAAGATAAGCACAGCCAATGTCCCTTGTTTTCGTACCTGTAGCATCGCCTTAAAAAACTGTCCAAAAAGCTCGCGCCATCGCTCTAACAATAGAGGTTGCAGGCGAAATAGGCG
>JAFAVL010000053.1 GCA_019242465.1 Chroococcidiopsidaceae cyanobacterium CP_BM_RX_35
GATGCCTACCACTGCGGCTCTCAGGATTTCCCAAGCGGAACAAACAAGTATCCCCAAGACTAATCGAGATGATGGGACTGCCAGCATTTCGTACCGCTTCTGACTCACTACGGTCTTGATGCATGCCGAGAGCGGAAATATTTTGTAGTTTAACGATTAAATTATGGGCTCTTGTCAGATTTTGGTGATCTGGGTTGGGGAAGGCAGAAGGCAGAGGGCAGAGGGCAGAAGGGAAGAGAAGACAGAAGGGAAGATGTCAAGCTTTGAGCTTATTTAAGGTAGCAACTAATATACTTTGCATTTCCTCAACTTCATTCAGCAGTGGAGTCAAAACATCTTTCTGAACTAAATTTACTTCTTTGGCAATGATTAATTGTGTGTCGAGTTCTCTCAAAGAACCTAAAGCCACATGCAAAAACTGTATATATTCCTGCTTTGAACGTCTGCCGTAACCCTCAGCTATATTGGAGGCTACAGATACAGATGAACGTCGGATTTGACTGGTCAAACTATACAATTCTGCTGGCGGAAATAAGCGAGTGGTTTGATAACAATTAACCGCTAGTTACACGGCTCTCTTCCAAATAAATTGCTCTTTATAACTCATAATTAAAGTTGAGAATCAAGAATTATATCCTTTAGATTGCTAACAAGAATCTTCGCTCAAGTAAATCTATTTTGGCGCGACCATACATTTGCCGCTTTAACATCTTCAGTCGGTTAATATGTCCTTCAACAGGACCATTGCTAACTGGCATAGTTACACCTGCTTTTACAGCATCATAGTCAGACTCTAAACCAACAGCAAAAGAGTGCAGCAAAGAAACCGAGCTGTTTTTAGCTTTGTCTAACCAGGAGTCAAACTGCTTAGGGAGGCGTTGACGCACAAGAGATGCAAACTGTTGAGCTAGCTCAATCGCTGCTTCTAAATCAGAATGGGCTGCTTGGAGTCGAGCGAGCAATTCATCATCGTCAGACTCTCTTAATTCTGGTCGTCTCAAGACTAAAGCCGTTGCTCGACCAGGTGTGAGAGCACGTTGGGATTTGGAGCTGAGCTTGGGGAAAGTATCTTTCCTAGAACGGTTTTCCGGTTCGGCTCCTGGCAAGCTCTTCAAGTAACGGGTGAAACGAGATACTGTGGCATAACTGCCGATATAGCCCGCCTGTCGAATCTCCTCATATAATCCTTGGGTATTATAGTAGCCTTGATTCCAACGACTCAGGATGTAATCGTGATAAGGGTTGAGAAGACTGAGACCTTGGTCGCTACGTTGGCGACGTTCGCTAAAAGTTGAACTACGTAAGTAATTAAATACCGTCGTTTTGGAAACTCCCAGTTCCTGAGCAATCGCTTGTCCTGACCAACCTTGAGACCGCAGGCTCCAAACTTGCTCATGAATCTCCCTGCGTCTGCCCCGTGCCTTGGCGGATTGGACTTTTCTTTTTAAAGATGTGTTTTGGGGAAACCTTGGCACAACTGGGCAGGGATTAGCTTCAGCAATCAGGGAAAGGTTGTGTGCTGTTTCCACCTCTTTTAGCACTTTAGTATCAGTACTAAAGACTTGTTTTTCCACTTCTTTAAGTACTTCGGCGTGAGTTCCAAAGACTTGCTGAAGCGTTTGAGATAAGTTTTGCAACAGATGAAAGCGGTCTGCCACCTGAATGGCTTCAGGCGCTCCAATGCGAATGCCACTTTCATAAGTTTTTGAGCGGTCTCGTGAGACAATCTTTACACCTGGGTGGGCTTTTAACCATTCGGCTAAAGTCTCAGCTTTGGCATCCTTTAGTAGAGCAATTGGTCGGCGGCGTTCTAGGTCAATTAGTGCTGTACCGTAGGCTTTACATTTACGAAAACAGAAGTCGTCTACCCCTAGAATTAATGGTGTGACAACTAGTGGAAGTGGAATTGAACGCACTAATTGCAGTATTGTGTTGCGACAAGCAGCCACCCCCAATATCTGAGAAAGTCTGGCTCCAGATGCACCGCCATTAGCTAAACCAATGGCGCTGAGTTTTTGAGTCAAACGTAGAGTTCGTCTTGCCCAAGGTGTAGCCACACTACTTAGTCTTTCAGTAAAAATGCGTCGTTTACACAAAGCATTGATACAAAAAAACTTCCGCACGCGCAACTGTAGGGTAATGTTGTAATCAGCCCATGGTAGATCAGCTAACTTCCGCTCGTAGCGGCTATGAATTCTGTGAGTTGATTGGCTGCAGACTGGGCATTTAATAGCAGTTTGTACCGAAGAGATAATTAGCCTTATGTGAAGAGTTGCTGCATCAAATTGCCAATTCTTAAGTTGGAGGAAAGTTGAATTGGGTAATAGGTGACATAGGACCTCATAGCCCAAATTAGCTAGGTTCCTCATAAGTTTGAAGTATCATTATTGTAACATGTTTGTCTTCTACTTTCTGCCTTCTCTTCCCTTCTGCCCTCTGCCCTCTGCCTTCTGCCTTCCCCCAACCCAGATCACCAAAATCTGACAAGAGCCCATCAACTTGCCAGCAAGTTTCATCTAATTAGACAAGCGGTGAGGCAGGCAATGCAACAAACGCCGGTTGTGTTGCAAAAATTTGTTGAGGACAGAAAACTCCTTGGAGAAGGAATTGATTATGCAGCCACTCCAAAGATTTCAGCGATGAATTTTATCCGTTCTCTGACGGCTCCTTTCTTAACATTCTTAACTTGTCCTTTCTTTAACAT
>JAFAVL010000154.1 GCA_019242465.1 Chroococcidiopsidaceae cyanobacterium CP_BM_RX_35
TCCAAATGCACTTTTCTTGAAGCTCTGTTCTTTGTGTCTGGTCTAGTTGTACAATTGAGACCTATGCTCAACCTAACTGGAAAAAACGCCCTCATCACTGGGATTGCCAACAATCGCTCCATCGCCTGGGGGATTGCACAACAGCTACATAAAGCTGGTGCGAACCTTGGCATCACCTATTTACCTGACGACCGAGGTCGAATGGAAAAAAAGGTTGCAGAGCTGGTGGACTCCCTCAATCCTAGCCTGTTTCTCCCCTGTAATGTTCAAGATGAGGTTCAGATTCAGTCCGCCTTTGAAGCCATCCGCAGCCAGTGGGGCAAGCTAGATATTGTCATTCATTGTTTGGCTTTCGCCAATAAGGAGGACTTAAGCGGCGGAGTGAGCGCGACATCGAGATTAGGCTTTAGTCAGGCTTTGGAAATCAGCACCTACTCACTGATTCAGTTGAGTAAAGAAGCTAAACTCTTAATGCAGGAAGGTGGCAGTATTGTCACCCTCACCTACTTAGGTGGCGTGCGCGTCGTGCCAAACTACAATGTGATGGGAATTGCCAAGGCGGGGTTAGAGGCAAGCGTCCGCTATTTGGCAGCCGAACTAGGTCCCCAAAGTATTCGCGTGAATGCGATTTCAGCTGGTCCCATCCGTACCTTAGCATCCTCAGCAGTTGGTGGTATTTTAGACATGATCCATCATGTTGAGCAAGTAGCTCCCCTGCGGCGCACTGTTACTCAGCTAGAGGTAGGAAACGCTGCAGCTTTCCTCTGTAGCGACCTGGCAAGCGGTATTACAGGTCAGGTTCTCTATGTAGATGCTGGTTACGAGATTATGGGCATGTAATGCTCGCCCTAACCTACTGGGACTTCAGAATCCACTATGCAGACAAGTGATCGCCAAGTTTCCAACTCTTATGACCTACATCTGGGTCGGACTGCTTCCATTCGCCGCACGACAGGCGAAACTGATGTTCAAATTAGCGTCAATCTTGATGGGGTAGGAACCTGCAATGTCAAAACTGGCGTTCCATTTCTAGATCACATGCTGCATCAACTAGCGGCCCATGGGCTACTCGATCTACAGGTGCAGGCTACAGGGGATCTGGAGATTGATGACCATCATACCAACGAGGATGTGGGAATTACTTTAGGACAAGCATTGGGAAAAGCCTTGGGAAATCGTCAAGGAATTGTCCGTTTTGGAAACTTCCTCGCTCCTCTAGATGAAGCTTTGATCCAAGTAGCCCTAGACTTTTCTGGTCGTCCCCACCTCAGCTATGGTTTGCAAATCCCCACCCAGCGCGTTGGAACTTACGACACCCAACTCGTACGAGAATTTTTTGTGGCAGTGGTAAACCATAGTCAAATGACTCTACACATTCGCCAGCTAGATGGTATTAACTCCCATCACATTATTGAGGCAACATTCAAGGCTTTTGCGCGATCGCTACGCATGGCGGTAGAAATTGACCCGCGCCGAGCTGGGCAGGTTCCCAGTTCCAAAGGCGTTTTGTAGAAAGGGATTCACTCCCCTACTCCGCCGCACGGTAGAAGCTACTATAGTAAATATTGATATTTATTAAGAAGTATCAATGTTTGTTTCAACCTCGGGCATACAGTTGAGAGAATCCTTTACCAAAAAGCTGTTTTTTGGCCACGACCCTACTCCAGAGTTAATTGCTATCCTACTGGTCTATTTCGTCCAGGGCATCTTGGGGCTGGCTCGCTTAGCCGTTAGCTTTTTTCTCAAAGATGAACTAGCACTGAGTCCAGCTGGGGTGTCTGCTCTATTCGGTATCGTCGCCTTGCCCTGGATGGTGAAGCCAGTGTTTGGTTTTATCTCAGACGGGCTACCGATTCTGGGTTATCGTCGGCGTCCTTACTTAGTGCTATCAGGACTGTTAGGAACCGTCTCATGGGTCGCTCTAGCAACAGTGGTGCATACCCCTCTGGGGGCAACGATAGCAATTGCGTTAGGTTCTTTATCAGTTGCTGTTAGCGATGTAATTGTAGATTCGCTAGTGGTGGAACGTGTTAGGGCTGAATCTCAAGCTAATGTCGGTTCACTCCAATCGCTGTGTTGGAGCGCTTCAGCTTTCGGAGGGATAATCACTGCTTACTTTAGCGGTTTCCTATTGCAGCACTTCAGCAATCGTGCCGTATTTGGGATTACAGCATCTTTTCCCTTAATTGTGTCAGCAGTTGCTTGGTTAATCGCTGAGTCACCCGTGAACGAACGTCCGGGAGTCTCTACAATCAAGCATCAACTCCAACAACTGCGCCAAACCGTTACCCAAAAAGTGATCTGGCTCCCCGCAGCTTTCGTCTTCATTTGGCAAGCTACTCCCACCTCCGACTCAGCTTTCTTCTTTTTCACTACGAATGAACTGCGGTTTGAGCCAGAGTTCCTGGGGCGAGTGCGCCTAGTAACGAGTGTTGCCTCCTTGGTTGGTGTCTGGATCTTCCAGCGCTTCCTCAAAACACTTCCCTTTCGAGTCATTTTTGGCTGGAGTGCTGTCCTGTCGGCAGCGTTGGGTATGAGTACGTTGCTATTGGTGACTCACACCAACCGTGCTTTAGGTATTGACGATCGTTGGTTTAGCTTAGGCGATAGCCTGGTGCTCACAGTGATGGGACAGATTGCCTATATGCCTATCTTGGTATTAGCTGCCCGTCTATGTCCGCCTGGGGTGGAAGCAACGCTGTTTGCTGTGTTGATGTCAGTCGCAAATCTAGCAGGACTTGTTTCCTATGAACTAGGAGCAGTTCTGATGCATCGGTTAGGAATTACAGAAACTAACTTTGAGTCCCTCTGGCTGTTGGTTACGATCGCAAACCTCAGCACCTTGCTGCCACTGCCATTTCTTAATTGGTTGCCAGATGCGGAGGCAACGCCGAGAGAACATTCAATGTCGGATGATGCCAGCGCTGCCAAGCCAACGGGAAAACAGTTTTTGCCAGACTTAATGTCTAAATTAGTCCCACAATCACTGCAACAAAAGCCAGTTGAAAAACCAGTCGAGTGAGCTGGTAAGCAGGCAATTAGAAAGATGTTTTAGAATGATTTGCTACCTATGCAGAGTTTTCAACTTTACGAACACGCCTCCACAGTTCCCACTGATTCCTACCAACGCCAAGATTGGCAGAAAGGATACAAATCTTTAAAATCAGAGTTTGATTATTGGATTGATGATGTAGAAGGGCAAATTCCTGCCGAACTTAGGGGGACTCTGTTTCGCAACGGTCCAGGTTTACTAGATGTAAATGGTCATCCCATTCACCATCCCTTCGATGGTGATGGGATGATTAGCGCGATCGCGTTTGCAAATGGTCGTGCCCACTTCCGCAATCGCTTCATTCGGACATCGGCTTATCTAGAAGAACAAGCAGCAGGGAAAATTCTGTACCGTGGCGTGTTTGGGACGCAAAAACCTGGCGGCTTTTTGGCAAATGCCTTTGACTTCAAACTCAAGAACATCGCTAATACTAACGTCATCTATTGGGGTGGTAAACTCTTGGCGTTGTGGGAAGCTGCCGACCCTCATCGCCTCAATCCTCAGACATTGGAAACATTAGGTAAAGATTCTCTCAACGGAGTTTTATCACCTGGCGAAGCCTTTGCAGCCCATCCGCGCTTTGATCCCAGTTGTGACCAAGATGGTGGTACTCCATGCTTGGTCAACTTTTCGATTAAGCCTGGTCTATCCACCACGATTACTATCTTCGAACTTGACCCAAGTGGTAATGTCATCCGAAAACACGCTCACAGTGTTCCTGGTTTCGCTTTTATCCATGATTTTGCCATCACGCCAAATTACTGTCTGCTATTTCAAAATCCTGTCTCTTTCAATCCTCTGCCTTTTGTGCTGGGTTGGCGTGGGGCTGCCGAATGTATCAAGTTTCAACCAAACCAGCCCACTCGCATCATTGTTATCCCCCGTCACATCTCTAAACCAGTTCAGTTGCTAGAAACTCAATCTGGTTTTGTCTTCCATCATGCCAATGCCTTTGAGCAGGGCGATGAAGTTTTTATTGACTCGATTTGCTACGAAACTTTACCAGAGGTTAAGCCCCAAAGCGATTTCAGAGAAGTAGATTTTGCTGCCCTCCAGCCAGGGCAGCTATGGCGGTTTCATTTGAACCTGAAAGATCAAACAGTGTCGCGACAGTTGCTTGAAGGTAGGTGCTGTGAATTTCCTAGCATTCACCAGGAACGAGTGGGACGAGCTTATCGGTACTTATATCTAGGCGCAGCTCATGCAGATACTGGTAATGCGCCACTGCAAGCAATTCTTAAACTCGACTTGGAGTCAGGCGAACGACAGCTTTGGAGTGCTGCGCCCCGTGGCTTCATGAGTGAACCTATTTTTGTTCCGCGCCCCGATGCCTTAGAGGAAGATGATGGCTGGGTACTAGCTGTGGTTTATGATGCTACGCATCACCGCTCAGATGTCGTGATTTTGAACGGTCGTGACTTGAGCCAGGGACCAATTGCCCGACTGTATCTGAAACACCATATCCCATATGGTTTACACGGTAGCTTTGCTTCTGAATCGTTTGCGCCAGCAGCATAGGTACTTGTCTGGTCTTTGCTTGCTGCTTCACAGATGGAAATTAAAAAGCACTTCTGACCGATAAATCAGAAGTGCTTTTTGATGGAGAAACTATTGCCCAGACAATTTGTAAATTCGCTAACCTCATCCTGCTATAGATATAGGTTTCTGACCTTGGGGGGATGCTCTAAGCCACTAGAGACGGCGATTCTGACCTAAAGAGTGGAGTGATAAAAAATATAGAGTTACTTCTCAGGTAATCTTTAAATCAAGCGAACTCAAGGCTTAACGCAGGAAATACCATGTTTCAGATGATGGGGTTGGCGTCGGGAATTCACAAAGCGCTGTTCTGGCTGGCACAGATTCCAATAAATCCGAGAACTCACAATCCAGAGGAGGCATCTGTTGGCATCACAGGTCCAAATTTCTGGGTAGCCTGGATTGCAGGTGTGGTGCTAGCTTTTGCCATCCAACTAGTTTTAACAAACTTTGCTGCTGCCTTCGGTCTTTCCTTCCTGGGACGTCAATCAGACTCTGATTCTGATAGTCAGGAAGTTAATACCTTTGGTGGCACGGTTCGCAAAATTGGTACGGCACTGGGATTGGGGACCTTAGTAAGTGTCACCTTTTCGCTAGCTATTGCTTGTTATTTGACAGTGAAACTGAGCCTAATATATGCCAACGTGTTTCTAGGCGCAGTAGTGGGTTTAGTGATTTGG
>JAFAVL010000266.1 GCA_019242465.1 Chroococcidiopsidaceae cyanobacterium CP_BM_RX_35
TAATCGTTTCTCTACGCCAACCCCGTTCAGCTAACTCTTGAGTTGAATATCTGGTAACAGTAACCGACATCGCTCACCGTGCGACTTTAGACTCACGTTGTCCCTAGCTTAACACGCTCGATTTTCCCCATTTAATAAGGCTCTAGCACCACCCTGCTCTTGCAAAAACCGGGCTGCTTGAAGCAACCCGGTTTTTCAGAGATTTTGTCTAGTTTTACGAACTTTGGGCATTAGCACCACCAACAACCTCTAGGATCTCTTGGGTAATAGCTGCTTGCCGAGCTTTGTTATAAGACAGTGTAAGGGAGACAATGAGGTCACTAGCGTTGTCACTAGCATTGTTCATTGCTGTCATGCGAGCGGCAAGTTCGCTAGCGGCGGCTTCTTGTAACGCCCGTAGTAACTGGTTATTCAGGTACAGTGGCAAGAGAGCGTTCAGAATCTGTACAGGATCTTGCTCGAAGATCATGTCGCGGGGGAAGACTCGGGTTGGAGTCGTAACCTTCTGCCGCTCCACTTCAAACTCACCACCACGGGTTGTGAGCCGGAAGATTTCGTCATCTGCTGCTTCTAAACCTTGAGGATCGAGAGGTAGCAGGGTTTGCACGACTGGGCGCGAACTAATTAATGAAACGAACTTGGTGTAGACCAATTCAATTCGGTCTACAGTGTTTGATAAGAACAAGGAGAGCAATTCTTCAGCAATGGTTGAGGCTTCATCGGCTGTGGGAATTTGCTCTAAGCCAGAATAGGTAGCGTCAATTGGTTGATTCCGACGCTGAAAGTATTGAATAGCTTTACGCCCAACTAACACGTACTTGTAATCTATACCTTCAGCTTGCAGCTCTTTAGCACGGTTTTCGGCGCGACGGATGACATTCGTGTTGTAACCGCCACAGAGACCGCGATCGCCTGAAATGACGAGTAACCCAACTGCTCGGATCTCCCGTTGCTTCAACAATGGCAAGTCGGCGTCTTCAAACCTGAGACGGTTTTGCAAGCCATATAGCACCTGTGCTAAGCGATCGGCAAAAGGACGGGTAGCAAGGACCTGCTCTTGAGCTCGGCGCACCTTAGCCGCAGCCACCAGTCGCATGGCTTCAGTAATCTTTCTGGTGTTTTTAACTGATGAAATGCGATCGCGAATTGCTTTGAGATTAGCCATAATTTTCCACCCTTTGCTGAGAGTGAAGAGCTAGGAGTTAGGAGACAGAGGACAGAATTCTCTTTCCCTCTATACCCGAAGTTCCGATCAAAGGAAACCTCCCTTACTTGACTTCGCGCTACTCCCTACTCCCTACTCCCTACTCCCTAAATTTATGCTGTTGCCAAAAAGGTTTGCTTATATTCGTTAATCCCTTCCTTCAGCAGCTTTTCTGCTTCCTCGCCCAACTGCTTCTCAGTCTGAATTAACTCCCCGTACTTGGGCTTAGTGGTGCGTAGATAGTCTCGCAATCCCTTAGCAAAACTGGCGACCTTAGCAACTGGAATCTCGTCCAGATAGCCATTTAAACCCGCATAAATGATTGCTACCTGTTCGCTCACTGGTAAGGGCGAATATTGAGGCTGTTTCAAAAGTTCCCGCAGACGCTGACCGCGAGCCAACTGATCTTGTGTCGTCTTGTCTAAGTCAGAGGCAAACTGGGCAAAGGCTTGCAGGTCATCAAACTGTGCTAATTCTAGCTTCAATTTACCAGCAACCTTTTTCATCGCCTTGATCTGAGCGGCAGAGCCTACCCGCGATACGGAAATACCAGGGTTAACTGCAGGACGCAAACCAGAGTTAAACAAGTCAGAAGACAGGAATATCTGACCATCTGTAATCGAAATCACATTTGTGGGAATGTAGGCAGAAACGTCACCCGCTTGAGTTTCGATAATTGGCAGTGCTGTCATGCTGCCTTCACCCAGTTCGGAACTCAGCTTTGCGGCCCGTTCCAATAGACGTGAGTGGAGGTAAAACACATCCCCTGGATAAGCTTCCCGACCAGGCGGACGCCGCAGTAACAGGGACATTTGCCGATAAGCTTGAGCATGCTTCGAGAGGTCATCGTAAATCACCAGCGTGGCCTTGCCCTTGTACATAAAGTATTCTGCCAAGGTGGCACCAGTGTAAGGAGCTAGCCATTGGAGGGTTGCTGGTTCACTGGCACTGGAGGCGACGACAATTGTGTAGTCCATTGCCCCAGCTTCCTGGAAGACGTTTACCACGTTAGCGACGGTAGAAGCCTTTTGACCGATGGCAACGTAGATGCAGACCACATCCTCTGATTTTTGGTTAAGGATGGTGTCAATCGCGATGGAAGTTTTGCCTGTTTGGCGATCGCCAATAATCAGTTCCCGCTGACCACGACCAATCGGAATCATGGCATCAATAGCTGTGATTCCCGTTTGCATCGGTTCGTACACAGAACGGCGCGCGATGATTCCTGGAGCTGAAGACTCGATTAAACGGCTTTCCGTTGTATGGATATCTCCCTTACCATCAATTGGTTGAGCCAGAGCATCTACGACTCTGCCGATCATGGCATCTCCTACTGGCACCTGGGCAATTCTGCCTGTGGCAGTAACGGAGCCACCTTCTTGAATGCCATGACCTTCGCCCATTAGCACGGCGCCCACGTTGTCTTCTTCCATATTCAGGGCGATGCCGACCGTTCCGTCTTCAAACTCCAGGAGTTCTCCTGCCATCGCCTTATCCAGGCCATAAATCCGGGCAATGCCGTCACCTACTTGTAATACAGTGCCGACGTTAGCAACCTTAACCTCTTGGTCGTATTGCTCAATTTGCTGCTGAATGATGCTGCTGATTTCGTCTGGTCTGATGCTGATCATAATATGAGTTATCTAGGTATAGATGGGAGAATTACTGCGCCAGGCTCAGGGAAAGGCGGCGCAGTTGTCCCCGCAGACTGGCATCAACCACCTGGGAGCCAACTTTGATAATGACACCACCAATTAACTCTGGAGCGAGCTTGGTTTCTAGTTCTACTCGTGCAGCATGAGTCATAGCTGTGACTTTGTCTCGCACGGCTTGCTGCTGGCTTTCTGTCAATTCTACGGCGGATATGACTTCCGCTAGAACAGTTTGATTCAATTGCCTTAAAAGAGCTAAATACTGCTGGCAAATTCCTTCTAGCAACACAATTCGCCGCCGATCTACCAAGAGCAGTAGAAAATTGCGGAGGAAGGGATTGATCGATTCACCCAGGACTTGCTGCAATACAGCCTTCTTATTCTCAGGCTTAACAACAGGATTGACGATAAAGTTACGCAGCTCCTCTGAATTGCCAAGCAAATTTAGCAAAGCACCTACATCGGCACCGATTTGCTCTGTCAAGTTATGCGTCTGTGCCACTGACATTAACGCTTGGGCATAAGGTTCCACGACCTCAGTAGTCATCGCACTGCCTTTCATGAACGACCTCCTAGTAAAGCAATGCTGCGGTCGATGAGTTTTTGTTGGGTTGTGTCATCTACGCCTGTTTGTAGTTGGGACTCAACTTTTTGCAAAGCCATAGTGACGACTCGCTGCCGCAACTGGGCGATCGCCCGCTCTCTTTCAGTGTTCAAATCCTGGGTCGCTGTTTCTTTCAAGCGTTGGACGTCCTGCACAGCCTGCGCCAAAATTGCTTCTCTAGCTGTCTGGGCACTTTCTTCAGCAACTTTGTGGATTCGTTGTGCCTCCACCTGAGCCTGTGTCAACTGCTGCTGCGCCTCAGAGAGTGCTACTGCTGCCTCTTGCTGACCCTGCTCTGCTTCCTGAATTACTGTTTCAATGCTTGAGCGCCGCTCGTTCAATATGTTGCTTAAGGTTTTACGCCCAAAGTAAAATAGCGCCCCAATCAAAATCGCTAGATTAATTAGATTGGTTTGTAAAATGTCTAGGTTCAGACCGAACCCACCTTCTGATGCGGCTTCTGTCAATTCAGAGGGAACAGCGTTCGCCCCTGCAACCATTAATAAGAAAGTCCACATGATAACCATCTACAATTACACTGCTCGATCTTCTAATACTTTGAATTGTCTCCTAGGGTAATACAATACCCTTCCTTGGCACTTGATGAAGTGAGAACGCGTGTTGCAACCCCACGGACTGCTTCTTTGTAGGGTTGCAACTTATTTGCTCTATTTCACCGGCTGCGGCCCCAATAGTTTTTCTACAATTTGCTGACTGAGGGCGTCCACCTGCTGCTCTAAGGAGCGCAATGCCTCCTGCTTTTGCTGCTCTATGTCTTGAGCCGCCTGTTCTCGTTGAACCTGAGCCTCCTTTTGGGCCTCAGCAATTTTCTGAGCAGCCATCTTTTGGGCTTCGTTCTCAGCTGCTACGACCGTGGCTTGAGACTGCCTACGAGCTTCCGCTAGCTGAGCAGCATACTGTTTTGTCAATCGCTCAGCTTTATCTAAGCGCTCACGTGCCTCTACTTTGTTCGTTCGGATGTAATCATCGCGATCGTCCAGTGCTTTGGTCAGAGGCTTATAGAAAATCGCATTCAAAAT
>JAFAVL010000391.1 GCA_019242465.1 Chroococcidiopsidaceae cyanobacterium CP_BM_RX_35
AATACAGCTAGTACAGATGATACAAGAATAAAGACAACTCCAGAAGAACGGCGTCAAGTGACAGTAACTTAGATAAATTACATGAATACATAGAAGCTTGATATCAGAGCTAGAATTCTTCGAGATATCAAGAAGAGAAAAAAATACATGCCACACCCACTAGATAGAGAATATAATTAGAGGCTAGGGTGAAGATCCCAGACGCATCAGGTCTTTCCCAGTAACTGCCTTGTATCTTCAATGCTCATGAGCATTCTAGATGGGCTTAGTGCTTGGTCATAATTGGGGTATCTAGGTAGGATTGGTGAGATTGGAATTATGGCGCTAATTGTTCAGAAATACGGTGGCACTTCTGTTGGTTCAGTTGAACGCATTCAGTCAGTTGCAGCTCGCATTCTGAGAACAGCTAAGGCAGGTCATTCCCTAGTGGTGGTTGTTTCAGCCATGGGTAAGACCACTGATGAGCTGGTCAAATTAGCTCACTCCATCTCAAAGACTCCCAGCCGTCGGGAAATGGATATGCTGCTCTCGACTGGTGAGCAAGTCTCGATTGCCCTACTAAGTATGGCTTTGCAGGAATTGGGACAAGCAGCAATTTCCCTTACTGGTACACAGGTGGGAATCGTAACAGAAGCTCACCACACCCGTGCTCGGATTCTACATATCCAGACCGAACGGATTTCTCAACACTTACAAAATGGCAAAGTGGTTGTAGTAGCTGGGTTCCAGGGAATAAGCAGCACCTCTGAATTGGAAATTACAACTTTAGGGCGCGGCGGTTCGGATACCTCAGCTGTTGCGTTGGCAGCGGCTTTGGGGGCAAGCTCTTGCGAAATCTACACTGATGTTCCCGGAATCTTAACTACAGATCCTCGTTTGGTGTCAGATGCCCAGCTCATGTCAGAAATTACTTGCGATGAGATGCTAGAACTTGCAAGTCTAGGGGCAAAAGTGCTGCATCCTCGTGCTGTGGAAATTGCCAGGAATTACGGTGTCTCCTTAGTGGTGCGTTCCAGTTGGACAGATGATCCAGGTACACGGGTGATCTCTCCAACACCCCGACCTCGTTCTCTGGTGAATTTGGAGATCGCTCGCCCTGTGCATGGGGTAGAGATTGACACAGATCAAGCAAAGGTAGCATTGTTGCGGGTACCAGATCGACCAGGAGTCGCAGCACAGTTGTTTGGTGAAATTGCCCGTCAGAATTTGGATGTCGATTTAATTATCCAGTCAATTCATGAAGGCAATACGAATGACATTGCCTTTACTGTCAATACACCTATCCTCAATCGGGCAGAAGCTGTAGCGGCAGCAATTGCCCCTGTGCTGCGTTCTGGAGAGCATTCACAGCTGGAAGAAGCCGAAGTTATAGTCCAGCGGCAGATTGCTAAGGTTAGCATTGCTGGGGCAGGAATGATTGGGCGTCCTGGTGTAGCCGCTCAAATGTTCGCAACGCTTTGGGCAGCTGGAATTAATATCCAAATGATTTCCACTTCGGAAGTAAAAGTTAGCTGTGTGATTGATGTAGCTGATAGCGATCGCGCAGTTGCTGCCCTTTGCCAAGCCTTTGAACTCAGTCAAGATACAATTAGCCCTGCCTCTGCCCCAGTCCATCTGGCAACAACCCAGGAATCAAAACTGACTCCTCTCCCTTCAACCTCAGTTCGACAAGAGTCGTTACAACAGGGGGAACTCCCGGAAGTTCCGATCAAAGGCAACCTCTCTTACGAAGTTCCGATCGGAGGCAACCTCCGCTCGGACTTCGCGCTCCGCTCGGACTTCTCTGCGCCAACAACTAGTCCCTTAATACCAGTTAGGGGCGTTGCCCTAGATCTTAACCAAGCCCGCCTTGCCATTCGGTATGTACCAGATCGTCCAGGAATGGCAGCACGGCTATTTGGCATATTGGCTCAGCACAATATCAGCGTTGACATGATTATCCAGTCTCAGCGCTGCCGTGTGGTTAATAGCGTGCCAACAAGGGATATTGCTTTCACCGTAGCGCAAGTAGATGCCACCGCAGCCCAAGCGGTGCTTTCGCAAGCAGCAGCAGAATTGGAATGGGGTGAAGTGGTGGTTGATAGTGTGATCGCTAAGGTGAGTATCGTTGGAGCAGGGATGGTTGGACAACCAGGCATTGCGGCGCGAATGTTTGAGGCGCTAGCCCAACAACAGATCAACATTCAGATGATCGCCACCTCAGAAATTAAGATCAGTTGCGTTGTTGCTCAAGAGGACGGAGCCCGTGCTTTAACAGCTATCCATGCTGCCTTCGAGCTAGCTGGCGACCAAAAGATTCAGGTGCCCGCATAAAAGAGGCAGGGGGCAGGGGGAGCAAGAAGACTAGGCTACAACCGCTTCTCTTCCACTTTCATGGCGCAGTAAATCTAGCACAGTTGCTTTACATTCTTGAAAAGTAGAATGGCTTTTGGTGTGATAGTTCCGTTCGCTAGGTAGATCCATCCTGATTTCAGTTTTAATACTGCCAGGACGGGAAGTGAGAACATAAATTCGTTGAGACAGAAACACGGCTTCCTCCACGTCATGAGTAATCATCAAAATAGTTGTCCCTGTACGTCTCCATAACTCTAAGAGAAACTGTTGCATTGTTTCCTTGGTCTGAGCATCTAAAGCCCCAAACGGTTCATCCATAAGGAGAATCTTAGGTGCAGACGCCAGGGCACGAGCGATCGCCACTCGTTGTTGCATGCCGCCTGAGAGTTCTTGCGGTAAAGCCCGAGCAAACTGGGACAACCCGACAACTTCTAAGTAGTGAGCGACTCTTTCCCGGCGTTGGATGTTAGACGCACCCTGTAGCTTTAACCCGAATCCTACATTCTGCGCTACATTCATCCAAGGATAGAGCGTATACTTTTGAAACACCATACCCCGGTCTGGTCCTGGTCCCGTGACACGTACCCCATCAACTTGAATCTCACCAGCCGTTGGAGAATCCAGCCCAGCAATCAGCCTTAACAGCGTTGATTTACCAGAACCTGAAGCACCAACAGCACAGATAAATTCTCCTTCTTCAATGCTTAAGTTGATGTCTTTGAGAGCGACAAGTGGTCCTTGTCGAGTTTGGAACTGTTTGTAAAGTTGAGTAACTGCTAGATGCATAAGAAAGAGTAAAGAGTGTTACCGAGTTGACCAGCGACAAGTCACCCGCAGTAATAAGCGGAATAACAGGTCAATTGCTAAACCAATCAAGCCAATGACAATGAGTCCAACAAAAATTTCATCTGTCTTCAAAAACCTTTGAGCAAGAGTAATTTGGTGACCTAAGCCTTCAGTTGCTGCCACCAGTTCTGCGACGATTACCAAGTTCCACGATGCTGCCATATTTACCCGACAAGCATCAATAATGCTAGGCAAAATGAAGGGAAAAATGACTTGTAGCAAAACTTGTATACGCCGACCTCCTAATGTATATGTAGTTTCGATCAATTCCTTAGAAACGAATTTAACTGCATCCATAATCATTAACGTGTTAAAAAATAACGTACCGATAAAAATTAGGAGGATTTTTGGTAATTCGCCCAACCCAAAATACAAGATCAGTAGCGGGATAAAAGCAGGTGCAGGCATGTAGCGGACAATACCAACAATTGGTTCCATAAGAGCCCGAACACTGGCAAAGGTCCCCATTAATGTTCCTAAAGGAATCGAAATGATAGCAGCAAGCAGAAAACCAGTAAGAACTCGAAACAGACTATAGGCAATATCCTTTTGTAGATCGCCGCTTTCCCAAAGATTTTGATAAGCCGTCCAAACTTGAGCTGGAGTAGGGAGAAACAATGGTGGGACTAGCCTCGCATTAGAGACAATCAGCCACGCGCAAAAAGGAATACCAATAGATAGAGCCATCAAACTCCAGGCTAGAGGCTTTGGTATCTCTTCTGCAATCCGCCAGAAAACTGTTGGAGGTAGCATTCTCTGAGGATTAGAAGAGTTGGTATCCGGCAACCTCTCAAGAGACTGACTCATTATTAGATATCCTCAAGCTTTTTTTGATTTTGCTGCATATGCTTTAACAAACCGCTCATCGAATAGCCTATTCAGCTCTGGAGTTTTCTTAATTAATTTAGTCTGAAGCAAGAATTGACTAATTTGTTCGGCTGCATAATTTAAGTGAGTCATATCTTTACCAGGACTAAAAGCTTCTAGGTTTTCTTTCAGAGTAAAGATTTTGGTTCCAGCTTTGTACTGCTTATAGTCTGCAACTGAAACTCCGGCTCGTTTTGCCATAATCTCATCTGCTTTGTCTGGATTTTTTTGAATGTAGTCTAATGTAGCAAACCAAGCATCAACCAAAGTTTGAACATCTTGAGGTCGTTCATCTATCATTTTTCTGCTGACTACCAAATGATCGGAGATGGCACCTGGAAAATCTTTGGAAGTAAATAAGGCTTTACTACCAGGCAAACTTAGTGCCTTAGTTGTAAAAGGAGCGAATACCCCTACCGCATCTACTCTTCCCGCTGCAAATGCTGCTGCCGCGGCTCCTGTCTCTAAAGGTTGAAACTGAATGTCTGCTTGGGTCAATCCAGCTTTTTTCAACCCTAACAGTAGGAGAAAATGATCAACTGTTCCCTCTTCCGCCGCCACCTTTTTACCTTTTAAATCGGTAATCGTATTGATGCCTGGGCGAGCAATAATTTGGTCATTACCGGTTGAATTATCATTGACTAAAACAACGACTTCATTAGCTCCTGAAGCGACTGGGCTAAGCGTGTCGTTTAAAGTTTGGGAATTGGCTGCTAATTGGCCGGCTGTTAAACCATTAATTGAATCTGTATAGTTATCGAACCACTTTAAGTCCACATTAACCTTATTGGCCTCAAATATCTTTTCTTCGTTAGTAATCTTCCAGGGAAACCAGCCAGGCCATGCACTGTAGCCAAGAGAAACTGATGTTCCAGATGAGGCAGGAGAAGTAGAAGCAGAAGAAGTACTAGCAGTAGGCGTTTGAGAGGTAGTACAACTAACTGTAATGATTAAACTGACTACAAATACACTGAACCAGGGCAACAGCTTACGAATCTTCATCAATTTGCCTTCTTAATTAACTTGTTAACTAGATAGAACGCTTGGTGCATAGGCGGTTTACTGTTGTGGTATTGAATCTTCTATCCGGTTATAACTCAAATTGGCTGAAAGTGAATGATTAATACGCAAAGCCCAGGAAAAGCAAAGACAGTTCTCTGTCCTCTACTTCTCCCGGGCTTTTATCCCGCCGTGTGACTAACCAGGGTTTCTCCCATCTTTGGTAAAAACGTTCCCCAGTCGGCTTGCCTCTCTCGGTCCAGGCGCTCAAATTACAGGCGCTTACTTGCGATCTAAGCCGGAACCCTAGAGACTATCTAATTTTTCGAGCTTTTACTATCTGTTTAACTTCGTTATTCTGAACAGATAAGCAACAACATAGTTAATACCAAGCTTCTCATTCCATTGACTGTATTCATATATACAAAAATGCCTGCAATTGATGCCAAAAACCCCAAATCGCTGACCTACCCGCATCGCACCCAAGCGCGGGCAGGGCGATCGCTACGATGTTCCCCCTTCCAAATGCCCTTATTTGAGGCAATGCGCCTAGAGGGTGTTTCCTTAAAATTGATCGCTCTAGACGCTGGGATTCAGCACGGCTATACTAAACGCCCACTGTCTGAGCTGAGAGCAGAAAATGCGTTGTTGTGGTTAATCCAGGTTGGCGTGCTGCGACGGGAGGTCGATGGGCAGGGCATTACTGATAGTTTTCGCCTTACACCCCTAGGCAGGCAACTGGTGGAACAGTATCAAGCAAGTGCCAGTCGTCCTACTCCTTCCTGGCGCGATCGCGCTATTGATACATTGAATCGTTGGTTAAGACTACCTTTGTAACAGCGATTTCCTGATCTTTGTGCTATGAAGATGTAATCTCCCCTAGCTCAGCTAAATCGGGTCTAAAGGGTTCTGGAGTTTGCTGATGAAAGCCATCATGATTGTGGGAACTACATCCCACGCTGGAAAATCACTCCTAACTACCGCTATATGTCGCCTACTATCGCGGCGTGGTTGGCGAGTGGCTCCGTTTAAAGGGCAAAATATGGCTCTAAATGCCTACGTCACCGCTAACGGTGGAGAGATTGGCTACGCGCAAGCCGTGCAGGCTTGGGCTGCTGGCGTTAACCCTTTGACGGAGATGAATCCAATCTTACTCAAACCTCAAGGTGACATGACTTCCCAAGTAATTCTTAAAGGGAAAGTTGCCGGGAAGGTCGGCGCAGCAGAATACTACGAACAGTATTTTGATTTGGGATGGCAGGCAATTGAGGAATCGTTAGAGTATTTAGCCACAGAATTTGATGTGATTGTTTGTGAGGGGGCTGGCAGTCCAGCGGAAATTAACCTCAAGCACCGCGACTTAACCAACATGCGGGTGGCGAAATATTTGAATGCTCCAACCTTGCTAGTTGTCGATATTGACAGAGGCGGTGCTTTTGCTCATGTAGTGGGAACCTTGGAGTTGCTTGAACCAGAGGAAAGAGCCTTAATTCGAGGTGTGGTGATTAATAAGTTTCGAGGACAGCGCTCACTACTAGAACCAGGTATCAGGTGGTTGGAAGAACACACAGGTATTCCTGTACTAGGGGTCATTCCCTGGCTCGACCAGTTATTCCCAGCCGAAGACTCCCTTGATTTACTAGAACGCAAACCTTACAAAGAGCAAAGCGACCTCAACATAGCTGTAATCCGCTTGCCACGCATCTCCAATTTTACCGATTTCGACCCACTAGAAGCCGAGCCCAGCGTAACGGTCAAATACCTCAACCCCAAGCAAGATTTGGGATATCCAGATGCGGTAATTCTCCCCGGCTCTAAAACAACGGTTTCTGATTTAATGGTTCTGCAAAGAACTGGTATGGCAGAGGCAATTCAACACTATGCCACAGCAGGCGGCACTGTCCTGGGAATCTGTGGCGGCTTCCAAATGCTCGGTCAAATGATCGCCGATCCTGAAGGGGTAGAAGGGGAAGCTGGGCGGCTTCCAGGACTGGGACTGCTGCCCATTAAAACTGTGATTACAGGACAGAAAGTTGCCCGTCAAAGGGAAGTGACATCTAACTTTCCTCAGTTAGGATTGCCAGTGACTGGATTTGAAATTCATCAGGGGCGATCGCGTCGAGTCGAAATGCCTGCGGGGGAGGTAGACACATGCCTTGCCCTATTTGACGATCCTTATCTAGGAATGGTGGATAATCGTCTATCCGTTTGGGGCACTTATCTACACGGGCTGTTTGACAATGGTCCTTGGCGGCGCATTTGGTTGAATCGTCTACGTCAACAACGAGGGTTAAAGTCGTTGCCGACAGGCGTTGCTAACTATCGTGAACAGCGAGAAGCAACATTAGACTCCCTGGCGACAACAATAAAAACCCATTTAGACTTAACACCGATTGTGTCGTCCTAGGATAGGAGTGATGAGCTGCACAGTGCATTTTTTACCAGATAACGTGACGGTTGAAGCAGAGATAGGGGAGTCCCTGTTGACTGTAGCAGCACGGGCAGGCGTTATCATCCCCACAGGTTGTCTAATGGGTTCATGTTATGCCTGTGAAGTTGAGATAGAGGAGGGAGATAGCGTCCGTGCCTGTATTACGGCTGTACCAGCTGGGCGATCTGAGTTGACTATTAATCTCTTAGCCGATCCAACGTGGTAATTACTTCCCTCCCTACTCCCTACCGCCCGTGCAATGCTACCTGGAGTTCCCCTCCGCTCTAAGCATCGGGCGCTACTCCCTCTTTTGCTTGGAGAGCATATTCGCGGAAGCGTTCTAAGTTGGCTTGGAGAGTAGATTCGACAGCACGCCCTAAGAATAAGTTATCCATAAGCTTGCCGAGAATGCCAGGAATGGCGTAAGCCACAGTCAGTTTGACAATGCTACTAGTGTGGCGATCGTAAAAACGGATAGCTCCTCTATTGGGCAGTCCATCCACAGATTCCCACTGAATAATCTGATGCGGCACAATTCGGGAGATGCGAGATAGCCAAGTGAACTGCAGACCGCCTGTATCCAACTTCCAGCGCGACAATTCTGGATTATCCTCCAAAACCTTAACCGAATCAATCCACTTCATCCAACGAGGCATCTGCTCCAAATCCGACCACAGTCCCCACACCAACTCAATCGGAGCCTCAACCTCCACCTGCACACTATGCTCTAACCAATCAGACATTAACTCTTCCTCTGCGCCCTCTGCGCCTCCGCGGTTCGTTTCGTTCCCAGATTCTCCAAAATCGCTCTGGCAGCAAGGCGACCAGAAAGAGTCGCGCCTTCCATACTATCGATATAATCCTGCTGAGTATAGCTACCTGCCAGGAAGAAATTAGCGACTGGAGTTCGTTGCGGCGGACGATAAGGCTCCATGCCAGGAGCTTCACGGTAGAGAGACTGAGCCAGCTTAACAACGCTGTACCAAGTCATCGACAACTGCTGCGAGGAAGGAAATAATTCATGTACTTGCTGGAGTACATGTTGGGCTATTACCTCATTACTCTCCTTAATAAATGCATCTCCAGGAGTTAGCACCAACTGTAACAATGAGCCCTGCCCCTCGCGGTAATAATCAGCCGGGCTCGTTAAGGCTAAATCAGCAAAACAGGAGAAGTCAGCGTCGGGAGTATAGAGTAAGTTATCTATGCCAGCTGCATGAGCAAGTTGCTGCCGTTCTGTCGCATCTTGCAGTTCTGTCACCCAACCATCAAACCGCAACTGCACTGTGGCAACTGGAACCGTCGTCAACTTGTAGATATTGTCAAACTCTGACCACTGACGCCATGCCTGAGGCAAAATACGCTGAATTCCTGGGAGATCGCAAGCACAGATATAAGCATCAGCGGTAACGATTTCTTCTATTTCACCTTGAGCAACCTTAAGCCCGGTGACTCGCATCTGTTCGCCTTGCTCGGTAAAGTGAATTTCTCGAACTTGACGACGAGTATGAATTTTTGTTCCTCTTGCCTCTAGGTATTCCAAGATCTGTTTATGTAAGTACTTATAGGGTGAACCTTCTAGCATTCGCAGTACTGATGCCTCGCTTCTGGCAGCAAACATCTGGAAGATCGTTAGCATACACCGAGCAGAGATGTTGTCACAATCAATAAAGCCAAGGGCATAGGCTATCGGGTTCCACATCCGCTTAACGCTGCCATTACTACCACCATGACTGCGGAACCAATCAGCAAAACTGACTTTATCTAAGTTGCGGATAGTTTTCATCGCACCTTCGAAGTCAACCAAGCCGCGAACTATGGGACTAGTGCCGAGGGCAATGGCATTTTGCACTTTATCTTGCAATGGCAACTGAGAGGTAGTGAAAAATGCTTTTAAACCGTTAAACGGCGCGCCCACAAGGAAGCGAAAATCTAAAGCGCCAGTTCTTCCTCCTTTGTTAACAAAGGTGTGGACATGCTCCTTTTGACGAAGGTTAGCAAACGCTCCCACTTTTCGCATCAATTCAAACAACTGGTAGTAGTTGCCAAAAAACACATGCAGCCCCATCTCTACATGGTTGCCAGCAGCATCAACCCAACTACCGACTTTTCCCCCAACAAAAGGACGGGACTCAAAAATTTCTACTTCCCAGCCAGCATCAGCTAACTCCACAGCCGTCGCCAACCCAGCTAATCCTGCCCCGACGATTGCAGCACGCATCCGGTGTTTCCTTCTCGTTTACCTCACATATTGTTACATTATTCGAACTGCGGCATCAGTTGGAGGAGCCCAATTCCTAAATCT
>JAFAVL010000471.1 GCA_019242465.1 Chroococcidiopsidaceae cyanobacterium CP_BM_RX_35
TTTTTGAATAGATACCTGATTATTTAGATTTTATCTCCGTTATTACAGAAAGAGATCAGATAAATGTCGTTGCCACTGTTCTCAATGCTCAGCAGGTATTACTTTTACTCCCCTAACCTTTAGATACGCCCATAGTATGGAGCAAACATGCTTTTGGCTTGCTGTACTTAGCGACGCCCTAGCTGGACGCTACTCCTGGGAGCGCCTGCAATAGCCTCTCCTAAACGCCTGAGGGAAACGATGCCGATTTGTTACTCTAGCAAGTAGGCGCTATCCTCCATCTGACCTGCTACAGATTTTGATTCATCGTCTTCACAAAAAAACTAGACGGCTTCGCGGTGCGCGTTACTTAATTAGCAAAAGGAGAATGAGACGATATGGCATTCGATTATGACTTGTTTGTCATTGGTGCTGGTTCTGGAGGGTTGGCGGCTTCTAAACGAGCGGCAAGCTACGGAGCTAAAGTCGCGATCGCCGAGCAGTCACTGGTCGGCGGCACCTGTGTTATTCGAGGCTGCATCCCCAAAAAACTGATGGTGTACGCCTCTCACTTTCCATCGCTGTTTCGAGATGCAGCTGGCTATGGTTGGCATGTCGGTGACAGCAAACTGGATTGGTCATACATGGTGAATGCAGTAGACCAGGAAGTCCTGCGGCTCTCTAAACTGCATATTGGGTTTCTAGAAAAAGCGGGGGTGACACTTTTTCAAAGTCGTGCTGTGTTCTTAGACCCTCACACATTGGAAGTTGACGGATGTAAAATCACTGCCGAAAAAGTTTTAATTGCTGTTGGAGGGCATCCCGTTAAGCCAGATTTACCTGGCATGGAGTATGCTATCACTTCTGATGAGATGTTTCACCTGCAAGAGCAACCCAAGCGGATAGCTGTTCTTGGAGGTGGCTATATCGGGGTAGAATTTGCTGGAGTTATGAATGGTCTGGGCTCTCAAGTCATTCAGATGATCCGGGGGGATAACCTCTTAAGGGGATTCGATGAAGATATCCGCACTGGTATTCGCACTGGCATGACGCATCATGGTATCCAAATTATTAGCAATGTCATGGGGAAAAGAATTGAGCGCGTGCCAGAGGGGCTGAAGATCTGGTTTTACGTAGAGGGTCAAGAAGAGGAAATGACCATCACAACGGATGTAGTGCTGGCTGCCATCGGTCGTACACCTAATCTCAACAGACTCGGTTTAGAGAATACCGATGTAGAAGTTGTTCCGGGCGACCGTCAAGAGATGTCGCAAACGAGTACTGGTGGGTATAGCGTTAATAGTGCGATCGCCGTAGATGAATACAGCCGCACCAGTCAGTCGCATATTTTTGCTGTAGGGGATTGCACTGACCGCATTAATCTAACACCCGTCGCGATCGCCGAGGGTCGTGCCTTCGCTGATACAGAATTTGGCAACAATCCCCGAATTATGAGTCACGAAAATGTCGCCTCGGCAGTGTTCTCCCAACCAGAAGCTGCCACTGTTGGTTTAACAGAAGCTCAAGCCAAGGAGAAATTGGGAGAGGACGTGAAGTGCTATCGCGCTCAGTTTCGACCCTTGTTCCACTCTCTGACAGGGCAACCGAACAAGACGACAATCAAGTTAGTGATAGATGCTAACACTGACCGGGTGCTGGGAGCTCATATGGTAGGGGAACACGCCGCCGAGATTATTCAAGGAATTGCGATCGCTGTGAATATGGGTGCTACCAAAAAGGACTTTGATGCCACCCTTGGCATTCATCCTTCTACCGCTGAAGAATTCGTCACCTTGCGGTAGGGGAGATGGGGAGGTAGGGAGGTGGGGAGAAGACTGAACCTTTTTTTAACCATTGGGTCTTATAACCCTAGTCAAAAAGTTAGCTTGGTGTGACTAAGAACGGGGTGTGGTGAAAGATTTACCCTACACCGAGTGCCTTCGCGTTGCCAAGCACTCTATTTAGATTTGAAACTTTAAGTGGAGCGGTCCTTTTGACGAAGTCAACGCAGCTCCCGGAGGCTTCCTCCGGGAGAACGTTGACATACCGCTCCTTTTCGTCCGCGCCAGACACCACATCTCGTAGGTACTGTTGTGGGAACTGCCCCAGCCTTCATGGTTGGGATTTTTTGGTGGCGCAAGCGCTACTGTAGATAGTCGTAATCTGATGCCTAGAGTTCCCGATCGCTCACTTGGTGCTGCCGTAGTTTTGTGAAACCCCTGCTGTACCTTTCTTTACACAGTTTTTAACCCCGATTAGTCCTGATGAGAAACCTGTTGCATCAGCAATGAGCGTCGCTACACCTAAGAAAAGTAGGGGAAGCCATTGTTCACAATTCTAATTGTAATTGACAACTGACTTTGTAAACAATACAATGCAGATATGAAAAATCTGCAACAGTTAGCGCACCACCCCACTTGGGGCTTGGACGAATTTGTGCAAGTGACCAATGACCTCCTCCCTCAGTTTTTGCCAGAAACACCAGCAAATACCAGAGTGCGAGAGGAGGTGACGCCGCGCTTAGTGCGACATTACAGCAGCTTAGAAATGCTGGATGAGCCGCTTAAGGAAGGGCGTGAAGCTCGTTACACTTACCGCCATCTTTTGCAGATGTTGCTGGTGCGGCGGCTCTTAGCGTCGGGCTACGGTGCTAGTGCTATTAATCAGTTAGCAACCTCTAAAGACAACTCGGAGCTGGAGGCTTTATTGCAAGGAGGGGTGCAACTGACAGTTACACCAGCAAATCCCGCACTTGCCTTTTTGCAACAGATTCAACAACGTCAATCAGTCGAAACTCAACGCAACGCCTGTGAAAGCTCCGGCGACTCAAGAGCGCAAGCTCAACGTTCTGCCGGGATTGCCTCCGGCAGCGCGCTCCCGCAAGCTCAACCGCCTCAAGCTGCTACCTCTGACTTGCCGCAAGCAGCCAGTCCAGCTCAAAATCAGTCTCCATCTTCTCAATGGACGCGTTTAGAGATTCTACCTAGTCTAGAAATTCATTTGCGGGAAGACTTTTCTTATCCCAGTAGTCCTCAAGAGCAACAGAACCTGTTGCAACACATTAACCAAACACTTATTGCTGCTAGTATCCACCGGAGGTCATCCAAATGAAAGTGCCTCAAATTGAATTGCTGCCCCTGCGTGCCGCTGTGGTCAGTGACCACCCTTGCACCATAGATGTGCTAGTCAGAATCGTTGCTCCCACAGCGCCAGATGATCTCAAACGCCCTACTCTCAACCTCGGCTTTGCGCTCGACCGCTCTGGTTCCATGAGTTCTCAAAGGAAAATTGAATTTGCCCGTCAGGCGACATGCTATGCCGTACAGCAACTTACTGTCAAAGATCGTATCAGCGTCACGATTTTTGACGAGCAGGTGCAGACTTTGGTCTCTAGCACATTGGCTACAGAGCCAGCTCAAATTACCGCTCAGATCGCACAAATACAGCCCAGAGGCAGTACAGCTTTACATGCTGGCTGGCTAGAGAGTGGTATTCAAGTCAGCCAACATCTTAATTTAGAACACCTAAATCGAGTGATTCTCCTATCAGATGGCTTAGCAAACGTGGGGGAGACAAATCCTGACACCATTGCCTCTGATGTTCATGGTCTAGCTCAACGTGGTGTCAGTACCACCACGATGGGAGTTGGCAATGATTACAATGAAGACCTGCTAGAAGCAATGACCCGTAGCGGTAATGGCAATTACTACTACATTGAATCACCCAAACAACTTCCAGATATTTTTCAGACCGAACTGCAAGGGTTGATGGCTACAGTCGGGCATACTGTGAGCCTAGGAATTGAGCCGCAAGGAGGTGTCAAAGTTATCGACGTTCTCAACGATCTAGAGCGGAATCGCTATGGTCGCTATCAGCTGCCAAATTTAATAGTGGGGAACAAGATTGAGATCATCGTCCGGCTTAAAATTCCAGTCATGACAGTTCAGGCAGCAGATATCTGCCACTTTCGTTTAGCATGGGACGATCCCCAGCAGCCACAACGACAGAAAGTGCGGACAGCGTTGCATCTACCTGTGGTCAGTTCGGCACAGTTAGCAGATTTTCCACTTGTGCTAGAAGTCCAACAACTCTCAGCTCGACTCATGGCAGCAAGAGCCAAGCAGGAAGCTGTGAGCAATATCGATCGGGGTGACTATGCAGCAGCCAGACTTTCTTTAGAAGCAGCCAGAGCGCATGTAACAGCTGTACCGACATCCGCCATGCTAGTGCAGGAGTTAGAAGCTCTAGACACTCTTGCTACCAACTTGGCATCAGGAGACTTGAAGCGGATGCGCAAGCAAGCAACTTATCAAAACTATCAAATGCGCCGCAGTCTTGATCTCAGTAGCTAATCTTCAGAGGTTCTAACTCTGCTTGTGAGGTCTTGTTGGTATGAGAAAAACTCAGTGACGGCCTTTTT
>JAFAVL010000200.1 GCA_019242465.1 Chroococcidiopsidaceae cyanobacterium CP_BM_RX_35
TTCTAGTCAACGTTCTCCCGGATGAAGCCTCTGGGAGCAGCGGCGACTTCGTCAAGTTTATCAGCGACCTGCCGCTAGGGGAGCTGGGGAATGTGAGGGATAAGAGTTTATGAGTGCATTAGTAGCAAAGCTTGCCGTAGGAATTACCTGTTTTGCCCTAGCGTTCATTTTCGCAAGCCTGGTTGAATATTGGCTACATCGTCTAATGCATGCTTCGCCACGAATTGGTGAACGTCATCGCGACCATCATCGCCGTAATGAAGGACAAGGGGTGGTTTGGGAGTTTCGAGACTATGTTAGGGGCAGCTTCGTGGTCATGTGCCTCGTGTTCTTCTACTCAAGGGAGGCTGGCATCGGTTGGTTCTTAGGAGGGCTATGTTACGCGGCCTTCTCCGCCTATGCTCATCAGCTACAGCACGAGAACCCAACTAAGTGCTTCTGGATGAAAATGCCAGTTCACTACGTACATCACAAGTACGGTATGTGGCACCACAACTTTGGTCTGGCTATAGACTGGTGGGATCATGTTTTTGGCACCTATCAGGCGGTGGAATGGCTGACACAAGAGGAAATTGACAGACTGCCTAGAGGCTATTGGCAACTTCGGTGGTGGTAGAGTCTATAGATCTTAAAGACTTTTCGTTTGTTCGCTAACTGCGGCAAACTCTTAGTGATATTCTTCCTAAAATGCTTTGATCCTGACTTTGGTGTGATAGTAGGAGGACCAGTTTGAACTACTTCCAAGAGGCAAAAGCCCATTTCGTGGCGAGTCATCAGCATCCGATCAATCAGTTCCTGCACCACCTAACCAATCTGCTAGCGATCGCAGCAGTGGTTTTGCTGTTTTACAATTGGCGGTTGACACTCGTTTGCTTAATCCTCACCCAAGTTTTTGCTCTAGGCGGACATGCAGTTTTTGAAAAAAATGAACCCGCTTTCGTCAAATATCCTGGTATTACTATCCTAGTCTCATTGGCATGGTCCTTTGAAAACTGGTTTGGTCTGAGAAGAGGAGTGGGGGAGGGGAGCAGGGGGGCAGGGGGAACAGGGGGAGAAAAACACCAGTCTATTTCTCGTTCTTAGACAGAAATCTAGGAATGTCTGGTTTAAGGCTCTGCCCTTCAGACCAGAACGGAAGTAAAGCCTTACAGAAGCTTTCCCCCAGCATGGCTAAGGAACGGGCGTCAGCAGTCTATCTTGCTCCCCCCTGCCCCCTGCCCCCTGCCCCCCTGCAAGAACAGCTCCCCTGCCTCTTTTGTTAACCCTTCACTTAAAGAGAATTCCTGTATTAAGGGTTACTAGTTATTGATGCCGATGCCCATAAGATTGAAAATCCTCTGGTGCTGCGGGATTATTTGGAGCCTGAGTATCGTGATCGCATTGGTTTAGCAGTCGATCGTCTAGGCGACCAACGGGCTCGAATTGTAGATTTTAACCCGGCAACAGGTCATAACGACTTGACGCGGATGTTCCCCCAACCTCAAGGACTAGGTAAAGGTGGCTTTCGGAACCTTCATCCGGATACAACCTTGGGAGCAATGTTCAATCGACGGCGGATTGAACATATGGATCAGGAGGGCATTGATGTCCAGGTCATCTTTGGCACACTCAATTTGGTCTTTTCTAGTGTTTTAGACCGGGATTTAGGCATAGCTCTCTGCCGTGCCTACAATAACTACATTGCCAACGACTGCCAGGGATACAACAATCGGCTTAAACCGATTGGCGTATTACCTCTACAGGATGTGGATGCTGCTGTAGCCGAGATGTACCGATGCGTCAATGAACTCGGCATGATTGGTGTCGCTGTTGCCCCGAACCTACCAGTTCCTCATCCCAAAGCGCCTGAAGCATTCCCTGATATCCGCGTTGGTAAGACGATTAGCCATCCTGATTTTGAACCATTATTACAAGCTGCTGTGGAACTGGACATTGCAATTGGCATTCACGGTGGTCCAGGCTCTTATATGGTGGGCGGCATCTCTGACTACACGGAAACTTTTGTCCTCACCCATATCTTTGTGCAGCGGAACCAGCAACAGCTGGCACTGGCGCGCATGGTGTTTGATGGAGCCTTCGAGCGCTTCCCAACCCTTAGGGTTGGCTTTTTAGAAGGGGGTTGTGGTTGGTTACCGGATCTTGCCCATGCCTTCCACGAGCATTGGGAAAAACGCATTCGCGACTTCGACCCCAAGCACCCTTATCGCCCCCCCTTGATGGAATTCACCAAGCTATTGATTCAGGAAAGAGGTAGTCATAGTAATAATATCAACCTGATCGGTCAGGCAAAAAACCTTTTCGATCTGATGTGGAATGCTCAACACGATCCGACTCAAATTGAGGATGAAAGCTTGTATGAGCATTTCCACATCCGTCATCGAGATCCCTTAGAGTACTTCGAGCGGGGTCAAATTTTTACCTCCTTTGAATCAGACGATCCAGGTCCAGCTTATCTTCACATTGCTATGGGCGAAGTAGGCAAGCGATTGGCTTGTTTCTCTGGTGATTACGGTCACTGGGATGGAGTCCTCCATAACTGTGTCAAAGATGCTGCTACAGTTGCTGATTATGACCAAGAGCATTTGGGATTACTGCTGGGTGGTAATGCACTAGCTCTATATGGCGACCACCTGCGTCAATCTCTACCTGTAGAGCTAATGGCTACCGTTTAAGAAGAGGGCAGGGGGCAGGGTGCAGGGGGGGCAGGGGGAGAAAAACATCAGTCTATTTCTCGTTCTTAGACAGAAATCTAGGAATGTCTGGTTTAAGGCTCTGCCCTTCAGACCAGAACGGAAGTAAAGCCTTACAGAGGCTTTCCCCCAGCATAGCCGAGGAAAGGGCGTCAGCAGTCAGTCTATCTTGCTCCCCCTGCCCCCCTGCCCCCTGCCCCCTCTCCCCCCCATCCCCAGAGGGGACCCCGAGCCCCCCCTGCCCTGTTCGTTAGAAGCGTGAGGATTGAGGTCAAATGCGAGTTCTACTTCTATATCCCTTATTTCCTGAATCGTTCTGGTCTTTTAATAAAGCGCTAGAACTGATCGGACGTAAGGTTTCGCTGCCACCCTTAGGAATGATTACAGTTGCGGCGATTCTGCCTCAGACTTGGGAGTTCCGTTTAGTGGACCGCAATGTGCGGTTTGAGACTGAAGCTGACTGGGCTTGGGCAGATCTCATCATTGTTTCGGGCATGATTGTCCAAAAGTCCGATTTGGTCTCCATTATTAGGGAAGCGAAGCAACGCGGCAAACTTGTGGCAGCAGGTGGACCATATGTCACATCTGTACCTGACGCGGCAATTGCCGCTGGGGTTGACTTCCTGGTTTTGGATGAAGGCGAGATTACCTTGCCACAACTGGTTGAGGCCCTGGATCGGGGTGAAACTTCGGGGATGTTCAGTGCTGGAGACAACAAGCCTGATGTTACCCATACACCTGTCCCTAGATACGATTTGCTGGATTTAGATGCCTACAGCGACATGTCAGTGCAGTTTTCCCGAGGCTGTCCGTTCCAGTGCGAATTCTGCGACATCATTGTACTCTATGGGCGTAAACCGCGCACTAAAACTCCGGCTCAGCTGTTAGCTGAACTACAAACTCTCTATGACTTAGGCTGGCGACGCTCGGTTTTTGTGGTGGATGATAATTTCATTGGCAACAAGCGCAATGTCAAACTCTTGCTGCGCGAACTTGCCCCTTGGATGGCAGCACATGGCTACCCATTCCGCCTCTCAACTGAAGCTTCGGTAGATTTAGCACAGGACCAAGAACTGTTGGATTTAATGATCGCTGCCAACTTCAGCGCGGTGTTTTTGGGTATTGAGACACCAGATACTGATAGCTTAGCTCTGACTCAGAAATTCCAGAATACGCGTAACTCTCTCGTCGAAGCAGTCCAAACAATTAATCTGGCAGGCTTGCGCGTGATGGCTGGTTTTATTATTGGCTTCGACGGAGAAAAAGCTGGGGCAGGCGATCGCATCATTGACTTTGTTGAGGCAACAGCGATTCCTCAGGCACTGTGCAGTATGCTTCAAGCTCTGCCTCATACCGCTCTCTGGAAACGGCTGCAACAGGAAGGTCGTTTGTTAGAAGGGAGAGAAGAGTGTGACATCCACCAGACAACGCTAACCAACTTTATCCCTACCCGCCCTCTGGAAGAACTAGCCCAGGAGTACGTCAGTTGTTTCTGGAGGCTGTATGAGCCGGAGCGCTATCTAGCGCGAGTCTATCGGCACTTTTTAAATATGCGACCAACTCCTCACAAGAAGCAGTTTAGGATCCCCGAATTAATGGATATCCGGGGGCTTTTGATCGTTTGTTGGCGACAAGGACTGAAGCGCCAAACTCGCTGGCAATTCTGGCATCAATTGTTCTCAATTGTTCGGCAGAATCCAGGTGTGTTTGAACACTATTTGATTAACTGCGCTCACATTGAACACTTTCTGGAGTATCGCCAAATTGTGCGCGATGAAATCGAAGCACAGTTAGCTCAATTTTCTAGAAAAGCCAATTCTAAAACTCCAGCACTGCTCTAGGTATTTGGTTTACAAGGATTGCGAGACCAGAGTGACTCCTTTTTCAAGCGTCAAGACCAGATGGCAAAAACCAAACTGTCACATTCACACATCTATATAGTAATATTTTATTTTAAATTAGTCTTCTAGATATTTTAGTTAAAAACAACATCACTATCCGTGTTGAGCTTGACGGAATTTCATTGAAGATTCAGGTTGTAACAGCTAATTTGTTCAAAATCTTCAACACAAGATGACCTCGCAGACAACAAAAGATTGAAGTTTGTAATAATCAAGGAGAGCTTGCAAATCAGGTCAAATCCATTACCTAAATTTTCTTAAGTTGTGGCAGGAGCCGATGCACTTGCTCAGCTATTTTTGTATCAAAAATTGCTTCACTCCAGTTACCAAGGTGGCAGATTTTAAGCATTGATACCTTGACAATACCCCGGTTGAGAATTATAAGTTAGAGCGCTACTTGTATAAGATTTAGAGGAGCTGAACGGATGGACTCGCACAAAGATGCGTGGGAGATGCTAAAAGACACTAGTCGAACTTTTTACATCCCAATTACTCATTTACCGTCGGGACTGCGAGAAGCAGTTGCATCAACATACTTATGCATGCGTGCCATCGATCAAATCGAAGATGCTCCAGAACTAGATAATGCGCTTAAGGTAAAGCTGTTGCGGAACGTCAGCTTGAAATTCCAGACAGAAGTTGATGGTAGTACTCTCAATGACTTCTCCAAAACCTTTTCTCCGTATCAGGATCAGCTAGAGGAGGTTACGACTCGAATCGGAGAATGGGCGCTACTAGCACCTAAAGCGATCGCTCCTCGCATCTGGGACGCAACGGCAGCTATGTCAGAGAGGATGGCTCATTGGGTTTCCAACCAATGGCAAATTGAGACAGAGGCTGATTTAAACGGCTATACGTATACAGTTGCGGCTTCTGTAGGACTGCTACTCTCTGACTTATGGGCTTGGTACGACGGAACGCAAACCAATCGTGTGGAAGCGCTAGGATTTGGTCGTTGTTTACAAGCCATCAACATTCTGCGTAATCGTACTGAGGATATAGCGCGTGGTGTAGATTTCTTTCCCGATGGTTGGACTGAGGAAGATATGCAGATGTACGCGCGCCGTAACTTAGATATGACAGAAGCCTACATCAAATCTTTGCCTCCCGGTCCTGTTTTAGAATTTTGCCAGATCATACTCACATTATCTGCTCATACTCTTGATGCTCTAGCTCGTGGGGAACATAAGCTCAGTCGTAGTACTGTAATCGCTCTGGTGGAACAGGTAACTGGCAGGAAGAATTGACACTCCCCCTGCTTCTAGCAGGGGGATTCTATAGAGTTCACACTCAATATATCCTGATTGAACAGATCTAGCTGCCTACTCAGGTTCCCAGGCACATGCCGTTTGCCACTTGGGGCAGCATGTTCTCTCCTTTGACCCCTTGTTAATTCAAGGGTGATTTCACTGAATTACGAATCTATGAGAATTGATGACGGCTCAAACAGGAAATTGAGAGGTCCTTTCTACTCAGACGTGTTACTGGCGTTGTAGACATTGCTATCAAGCTATACCAGTTTTAGAAAAAAGGCTCAAACACGGTTGCCTGAGCCTTTTGAAAGTAAATTCGGTAATGAAACCAAGTGGGACTGGCTAAGGATGGAAGTATCCTAATTTAGCCAGTTATAGCAACGAAGCAAACACCTTAATAGTTAGTAGTTGCGAGAAAAACTATCTCTGCGATTGCCACCACCAAAGGAACTTCTGTCTTCACGGGGTTTTGCTTTATTGACTTTGAGATCGCGCCCCATCCATTCAGCGCCGTCTAGCGCATCAATGGCAGCCTGTTCTTCAGTCTCCGTACCCATTTCCACAAAACCAAAACCGCGCAGCCGACCCGTCTCACGATCGGTCGGGAGCTGAACTCGCTTGACTGAACCATACTCTGCAAACGCAGCCGTCATATCAGCTTCTGTAACCTCATAGGATAGGTTACCAACATAAATCGACATAAACTAATCTCCAAAAAAGGAATGTAGAGAGTTAGATTTCGGAGAGAAGCCCGTCAATATCAAACGTAGAAAGACTTTCAATAGTTGAAACAAACACTGCAACCGATTCTTATTCTCAACTACTATTCTAGCACTTAAAAAAAGTTGATGTTGCTAACTGTGATGTCGCTCTCACCGCTATTCAACAAACCATTCAAAAGCTTGACAGGGGTGTCTGCCAGCAATTGACTATCTCCCAAGGTTAAGCCTACAGCTACTCTGGCTGCTCTGACTCGGCTGCGGCAATGGTGCGTTTTGTAGCAAAGCCGTTGAGAATGACGCCTCGAATCAGTGATACCTCTTGATCCAAATTCATCGCATAATTTTCATATTTTGTTGCTGCACTAGTCAAATTGTAATTTTTCATCTGTTCTGCCATCTGACGCGAGAACGTGACTTTTTCCTCCATCGCCCGAACAGCCGACCATAAGGCCTTTTCGAGATTCTGAGTTTGCTCTGATAGGAACACATTAGCCGTAAAGGAGTGCCCTGTGTGACAGCGAAACCGTAGCGGCGCTTCTTTGCCGATTTGCCAGATACTCCCGTTGCATTCAGGGCAGGTGTAGGTTGTCCGGGTCCCAATTGCTTCTACATGCTCTAAAAACTCCTGGGTATCCATCTGCTGTTCAGCAATCCTGGATTCAATTTCTATCTCTTTGGTCACTGGGTACGCTTCCTCCGCCGCTGCGGGTTTCTTTGATAAATCCACTAGCAGGTCTGAGATTTCTGCGAGCGGCAGGCAGTAATCGACCTTGACGTATTGCAACGCGCTCTTTGCCATGCTGGGGTATTCTGCTTCGTTCGGGTCTTGGACGATCGCCACTCCGCCCCGTTTCTTGATTGCCTGTAATCCTATGGTACCATCATCTAGATAGCCCGTGAGCACCACCCCCACTACCCTTGAACCATAAGCGCGGGCTGCTGAACGAAACAATACATCGATCGCTGGTCGAAATCTGTTTTCTTCGGGTCCGCGCACCACGCGCATCGAGCCTTGATTCACCAATAGGTGGTGATCGGGTGGCGCAACGTAGATTCGCCCTATTTGAATTGGCTCTCCATCTGACGGGTGGGATGCCGGGAGAGAGCCTACATCTGTAAGGATTTGCGGCATAAAGCTGGGCTTGTCGGCTGCGAGGTGCTGAACAATGAAGAGGACAGCATCAATGTCAGCAGGCAGAGCCCCCACGATCTTACCCAAGGCTTTAAGTCCACCTGCCGAAGTGCCAATAACGATGATGTCGTGTCCGGTCATAAATATCTTCTCACTCCTCTCTCACTCGTCCAGTCAGGTTCGCAACCACGCGGATCAGTTGAGTCGGGTCAATGGGTTTAGCCAGATGCATTTGGAACCCAGCGTCGAGCACCATTTGACGCTC
>JAFAVL010000789.1 GCA_019242465.1 Chroococcidiopsidaceae cyanobacterium CP_BM_RX_35
TGATTTACCTGGCGATTCAGAATATCGCTAAGAAATGGACAATGCCAGTTCGGGATTGGAAGCCAGCTTTAAATCGATTTGCCATCGTGTTTGGCGATCGCTTTCCTTTCTAACTTTTACCCTTGACACAATCTATTTGACATATCCGGCTAATGTTGCGTCGCCTTGGCAACAATCGTCGCACTAGAACTTACAAGACTGCTTAATGTTTCATTTATAA
Organism: Chroococcidiopsidaceae cyanobacterium CP_BM_RX_35; assembly: GCA_019242465.1. The sequence goes on from JAFAVL010000789.1 coordinate 221, forward strand.
ACCGTTTCTTACTTCAGCTTTTACACAAAACCCGCAACCAGTTGAACCTAAATTCTAGGGGTAATCTCGGCATTTTCCTATAAATTCCTTTACCCAATCCGCAAAGTAAACTGAATAGGCTTCTCCACCACGATCATCATCTGAGTGGCTGGTGCATCCATTTACAACATTATTGGTGACAGGATACTCCAACCATGGTGAGCCGCTGGCACCGCGGCCAAATGAGCTATTCTTTCCTATGATCTTGTCATCATCAACTTCGCTAACTAACCATCCTAGGTCCATCATCATTAGTTCACCTTCGAAGTGATTGTGTGGGTACCCTACCTCATACCACTGACCTTTAGTGGAACAGTTTACCTTGTATTCAAGGCATCCAACTACGTCACCGACATCTAATTCTTTTAAACCGCCTTTCTTTGTCCTGACCACTCCCAAGTCATATGAAAGGCCTAGCCCTTTGCTCCACCCTTCAGGCACGAAAGATTTTTCACAATACCAGTAACCAAATGGCTGTTTTCCATTCGCGTATGCTGGTTCAAATCGGATGTGAGAGGACCACTCTTCCGTGGAAGCGTCATACAATAAATGCGCGGCAGTCAAGAGAAGATTTTTCCCGATAACACAAGCACCTCCATAACCATCGACTCCTCCAAGTCTCAAAAACAGTTTTCCCGTTGTACACCACGGGAATTCAGTTGGATTTAGTACTGGAATGGTCCCTTGAAATAAAGCAAATTCCTGTTTCTTGTCTATAGGCTCCTGGCCGGGATATGTCTTCGGGTCACCAGGAACTACTTCTTTAGGCTCCCTATCCGCCCATGATCGACCATCATAAGCTCGAGGCTTCGCATTCTTTTTTCGTTCCGGAGTCCAGTAGCTATCAAGAGTCTCATTACTATCTTTGTTCTCAGTATGATCAAAATCCATTCTCCTACTCCTTCAGTCAGTACTACTAGCCACTTCTCTATCACTCCTGTCACTTATCAAACTAAATGGACTGGAGTTATATTAGTCGCTATTGGTTGTGCCCCATATTAAATAAAGGCTTCCAGACAAATTCTCTCAAGATTTAAAACCCGCAACCAGTTGTATAAGTGTAGTGCCTAATACGCTTCCTCGGTCACTCAGTTCAAGGGAACGATAATGCCTTCAGTAGGCGCGCCGCCCTCGGAAGCGGGCGCGCCCGCGCTGCCAGTGTTGGCTAGCATGCGATATTCACGCGTTTCCTTGCCGGTGCTGACTCTTCCAGAAATAGTATAAAAGTATAGGTTGCCGGACACTGAGTAGTCGTAGGCAGAATTGTTAACGTTGATATTTATCTCAACGCTCGAAATTTTTCTGACTACCTCCATGAAGGCATTGATGAGCTGACTTATCTGCTCCTCTGTAAGGCCCTTTTTCTTCATTAAATCGTTGGTCTGCTTGTAGGATGCCGACGCAGCGCCGCCACCAAAGTACCATGACCAGATACTCAGATTAGCGCTGGCGGAAGCCTCTTCATGTTTGCGGATTTCCTCCTGTTGACTCGCACTCAACATTCCCATAGCTTGGTCATTCAAGTTTTTGACATCTGCGCTTGTCAAACAAAGCATGTTCAGCCTTGCAACGACCGTACCTGTTGAATGAGCGGGAATGGTGTAGTCGACACCGGTAATGGATCCAAGACCGGAGACCTCGATAGAGTAGGAGGTTTCAGAGTCTCCTGAGAGATCTAGGACATGCGAGCCTGGGGTAGTAAAAGTTAAAGCGGTTACCGTCGTCTTCGTAGCGTCCATGACAAATGCCTCTCTAACTGCTAAGCTCATCAAAACAAAATGATTTCTAAATGACAAGGTAGAAAAAGTAATAAAAAGTGATTTGCAAGCAAAAGTGTTGAATTCAGACATAAAACTTTACACTAGGGCGTGTTTGCAAATTAGCTAACTGAAATCTTTCACCCAGACTCAGGGGCGTTGCTGAATGACCAGTGGATTAACTGACCAGAGGGATTATCCGAAATCTTAAATAGTGCATTAATAGTCGTACAGAACATCGCAGCATTTCTTGAGATTTTGAGTAACAAAGAGTTGCTCGATGTAACCTAGCTAAACAATGCCTTAATCTTGTATTTTCTCCTTCAACCCTCGTCAAGAGAATTTTAGGTAACACTAAATGTTTCTCTGGGTTAATATAATTAGCATAAACACAATATCCATCTGTTAACTATCTTCGACTTTCCCAAGTTCTAATTCTCTGCCAGAGCTTGGCAAAAGTTTGACCACTGCAATCGCCTATTTCTATGGCTAAAATGCCAGGAGCGTGATGATTGATAGCTGTCCAAAGCCAGATTTTGTCTGTTTTCCGACCAACATAGGTTTGAAGTTCATCTAACTCAGCTACAACCGGATGATCTTTTTCATCTTCTGGCAACTCTTGTGCTGACTCTTTGACCCAGTTCATGATCGTTGTATGGTGAATACATGTAAACTCTTTGGTCATGTTCCAGACGTGTTGATTGCCCTTCTAAACTGCCACTCCAAACTCATATCGATTGATAAACAGACCAATGACAATATCGTGCATTTCCTCACTTCTAGAGAAGCAGATTGTCTTGCGAGTTAACCGCTTGATTCGGGTTCTTAATCTCAAATGCTTCCGTTCAATTTGCTGGGTTTTACGTTTACCAACTTCATGCTGCTCAGGTGGGATGTGTCTCTCATATGCACCCCATCCATCTGTGCAATACTTCTGAATTCCAAACGGGAGGAGCAACTTCTTCAATTCTAGGAACACCTGATCTTTGCGTCGTCCAAAGACATACGCTAACACTTTTCCACTGCGCCTATCGAGCGCATGCCATAACCATCTTTGATTATCCTTATTACCAACAAAACTCCACATTTCGTCAAGTTCTGTTTCTTGGATCTCTTGCTCTTCAAGCTCATCTGCACGGATTAACTCTACCTCAATATTTTCAGGTTTTAGAGTCTCCAACAGCTTTTGGTTGACTTGACTCAGTCTTGGGCCTTTTTTTTAATTCTTTGATGACCGTAGTATGACTCACCTTGAGCACTCTGGCAATATCTCTGACACCACTGCCATTCAGGGTCATCTCTGTAATTTGCTGCTTAATTTCTGATTTTCGCCCAGGATAGGAAGGGTCTAGGATAAAGGTCCGATATGGACACTCCTCGTTTTTGTAAAGATAGCGTTGTTTCTGTCTAGCAGATTTACCAAACTTAGAAACTTCAGTGCTGTGACAATGTGGGCATTTAACTGGAATCCAGACCGCCATAGAAAATATGCTCAAACTCCGTACAGTATAAATCATCATACTGGACTTAAGTATAGCCTTTCAACACTTCTGGAACATGACCCGATAACGAAACCATTGAGCCGTATATTGAGGGTCCAACTCGCGGCGGTTTGGCGCAACTCCTCGCCACGCCCAAGGATGGCAAAAGCTTAATCGTCGCACTGTTCGAGGCTGGTCAGATTGTGCAGCTAGACACTACTGATCGGGAGCATCTCAAACAACTTAGCGTCGTTAATCTGGGCAAAGGCGCTGGACCGCACATGATCAGGCTAACCGACGACGATAAGCGCTTAGTCGCCACCGATTACTTCCTCAACGAGGACGACTTCGGCAAGGTTCATTATGAAGGGGATCACAAGGTTCATGTGTTGAAAGTGTCGCGCCATAAACTTGTACTTGATGACCGTTTCGACCTTGATTTCGATACTGCTTTCCCAGACGGTCCAGCGCGACCACACGGCGTCGCCTTCAAGTAGTCGCACCAGAAGTATCTCTTGGGTTTTGCTACTGCTCAAAATATAGCAATTCTCAAAGGAAGCGGAATAGATTATTATGCTGGTTTTCTTAGTTGAGAATGGCGAAATTTATTGAGAATAACTTACACAAAAATACACTTTCCAGCCATGGTATTCTCAATAAAACAACTAAAAAGCATTGTTTATTGCCAAAGCTGAAATAGCATAATAATCTATTCCGCTTCCATCAGAGAGTACAAAACAACAGTCGAGATAATTTTTTAACTTTTACCTCATTGTCAATGATTTTTAGAATGGAATCTGCGGTAAATCAAGCGATCTAGTGTACTTTTTGAACTAGTGTAATATTCCCATACATGTCTGGAAATATCAAGGTCTTCCCAGTGGCTCATGCCAATGCAACTGCGTTATGGCCTGGTGATTTGAGAAGAGCTATTTAGCTTTCCATACCACTTGGCTCGCAGCAATTTGTTTAGGAATTAGCTTCAACTGGAAGAATGTGTCTGCAATGGATTGTTGCGTCGATATGACTGAATCATTAATTGGTTGCATCCCATAGGAACGACGACGGGCAAGCTTTTCCACTGTGACTACATCCAGTCCCAACTGGGGAGCATACTGCTCGGCTAACTCCTGAGGATGGCTTTTTGCCCAGTCCTCTGATTGGCTAAGTTCGTTGAACACATCTTTAATCAGGTCAGGCTGACCTTCAGCGAAGGAGCGGGTCGCTAGAAAAAATCCCCGATGCTCTGTTAGTCCCTCACCCGTGGTCAAAATTCTGGCTTTGTTCCTCTGCTGGGCAACTGTGAAATTTGGGTCCCAAATCACCCAGGCATCAATCTGCTTCTGAGTGAAAGCCGAGCTGGCTTCTGCTGGCGATAGATACACAGGTTGAATGTCACTATACTGTAGATGCACTGATTTCAAAGCTTTGACTATAAGGTAATTAGCACTTGACCCTTTTGCCAGAGCCACTCTCTTACCCTTCAAGTCAACCAAGGTCTGAATCGGAGAGCTTTGCCGTACCAGAATGCCGTAGGTACGAGGCTCAGCTGGCTTGGCAGCAATGTAAACCAACTCAGTCCCTGCTGCCTGGGCAAAAATCGGCGGTGTATCGCCCACTCCACCAGCCAAGTCGATTGCTCCTGCGCTCAATGCTTCCATTTCACGAGGCCCAGATTGAAACAGCGACCACTCCACTGCAACACCTAAAGGTTTTAACTTTTTCTCCAGTGTCCCTCGTCTTCTGAGAATGTCTACTTCGGTAAACTTCTGGTAGCCAATGCGAATTGTACTCACTTTATCAGACACAGAATTGTTTGTAGTTCTAGTCTGGCTACCGTTAGGATCAGGGCTACAAGCGGCAAACAATAAGCTCAAACAAAGGCTGAGCGTAAACAGGAGTTTCCAGGTGTCAAATAGTCGTCTCAGCATTCGCATTAATTACCCTGTCCCTTAAAGCGATATTTGGCTGAAGCTCTCTTCGACACGCCCAAATTCTCGGAATTCATTGGTCTCACAGATGATCCCCCGAAGAAAAGCCCCAGGCTCTCAGCTGGGGTTGATTTAAGTCTGGAAATTAACCATCACCTTATAACAACAGTGCAAAAAAAACTTGTATATTGCTTGACAAATGAGCAAGTGTCCTGAACATCCCCCCACTATATGGCAGAAAAAAGCATGACTTGAACACAAGTCCAGCATAATATTAAGGCTACTCATAGGTAGTATCTGTCGGTAAAAAGAACTTATACAGAAACATTCTTGACAGACAATGTTTGCTTTTGTAAAGTAAAACTACGGTTTACTGATCGATTTTTAATTATATAGATACATGACAGAACGCTTCAGCATATAGTTGAACACTTCGCTTAGGGTGTTTTAGCATCATTGTTAGCAGTTTTAGCAATAACAATCTGTTGCAAAACCTAGCTCCACTTAGGATTAGTGTTGTTTAAAAATCTGGCAGTTGTGACAACAGCTCATAGCCAATATTTTTGGCTTTGAACTACTGGAAAGCAGGTGACTACTAATAGAGTTAGTAAAGATGAATACAAGGCACACTTCTCTTAATTCTGTACTTCTGAGTCGTCGCTTTTTCCTGATAGCATTCGGCTCATTTACTGCATCCACCGTCTTTTCTAGCTGTGCCTCATCGCAACAGTCTGACACATCGGTAAGCCCATCTTCTCATCCCAAGTAGCCCAGCAGTCAGCTGAGGCAGTTCTTAAAGTAGGTGCCAGTCCTGTACCTCATGCTGAAATTCTCAGGTTCGTGAAAAATAAGCTGACAACACCTGCAGGATTGAACCTCAACATCATCGAATTTTCTGATTACGTACAGCCCAATCTTGCCTTAAATGACAAGCAGATTGATGCCAATTATTTCCAGCACGTTCCCTACATGGAGGACTTTGGTAAGCAACATAAGATTGATATGGTAGCAGTGGTTGCAGTCCACGTTGAGCCACTCGGACTCTACTCCAAAAAAGTCAAATCGCTGAGTGAGGTAAAAAGCAATGCGACGATTGCCATCCCTAACGATGTCACAAACCTCGGTCGGTCGCTGAAGCTATTGCAGGCGAATCAGTTGCTCAAGCTTAAGAGAAGTGCGGGTGTAACTGAGATAAAACAAGACATTGAACAAAACCCGAAAAATCTGAAATTTGTGGAACTGGAAGCAGCTCAGCTACCGCGATCGCTTGACGATGTTGATTTGTCTGTAATTAATG
>JAFAVL010000339.1 GCA_019242465.1 Chroococcidiopsidaceae cyanobacterium CP_BM_RX_35
AGTAGACCTGCTAGAGGAGGAGCTGGCAAGGGAATTTTCAACCATGATAAGACAATGCCAATTATCCAACCTGCTAGTAGTGAAAGTACGAGTTCTCTCATGGCTGTAAGTTATGTTTTCCTTGAGTTTGGTTTAACGGTTGCATAACCAAGTTTTCACAAAGAGGAGCGTTTGTCCTCAACAACTACTTGCGACACAACCCGCAGTTTGGCAGTAATCTCGGCCACACGGCGACCCAGTGCCCGCGCAATGTTTAAATCTTCTGACTTAGGCTGTAACTCACCTTTACCTCCGGCAATGGTTGTCGCACCGTAAGGAGTGCCGCCACGTGCTTCAGTGTGAATCATTTCCGGCAGCGAATATGGAACTCCGACAACGAGCATTCCCAAATGCAGTAGGGGTACCATCATGGTCAATAGAGTCGTTTCCTGTCCGCCATGAGTACTGGCTGTTGAGGTGAAGACACCAGCGGGTTTGCCTTCCATCTCACCTTTAAGCCAGAGACTGGCTGTCGAATCGATCAGGTGTTTCATCTGGGCGGTCATATTACCGTAGCGGGTTGGGGAACCAAAAAGCACTCCATCAGCTTCCCGCAGGTCCTCAACTGTGCAAACCGGAATGTCCTTTTGTTGTTCTCGTATCGCGCGAGCATGTTCGTCCTTGTCAATCTCTCTGTCAACATCCTCGAATTCCTGAACCCGGCGCAGGATGACTTCAGCGCCTGCAACCTCCCGCGCACCTTCGGTCGCGGCTCGTGCTAACTGTAGCGTGTGACCAGACATCGAATAATAAACCACCAAAATTTTCATCAAGTCTCCTCTCTCATTTGCTAATTCCAAGCTGTTTTCGCTAAGCCAATACATTAATTGTTACTTACAAAAAGGTCAAAGATCGGAGCAATATTAAGAGGGAAGTTTGCAAAATTACGAATGTTTGCGCTCAACGCCTTTCACTGTTCGCCAGGGAGTTTTACCTTGTGGAATTACCCAGGCTGTTTTCACATATCAACGTAATCTTTCTCCATGGATACAGGTTTTGCTTAGGTTTCTTAATGCTCAATCTGCTAGCGTTTTGAGATAGCTACACGGCTAATTTAATTGCACAAGTATCGAACTTTAGGCTCATCTACATGAAAATACACCGAATTTGCAGCACATTGTGCGCCCCTTCTCAGCTCCATTGCATCTTTCCACTCTTTTTATGTCGGGCATTAATAACTGACTCAATATGCAACTCTGCCACTTGACTCGTAAAAGTCTTTTCTAGTTGCTTACGTTCCTCATAATTGACAATATAATCCTGATTTTGCTTCAGATAGTTATACAGACCTTTGAGTTTGGTACATTTTTCGGCAACTGAAATATTGAGCATCAACATTTCTAGTTTTGCAAGGCTTTCCTCAACATTGCCATGCCACAAGTTTCATTTACAGCTCTTTAGAGACGCCTCGAAACTGCCACCTAGAGCATTCTTTACGGTCTGGAACCTCTTGCCGATGTGAAACCACTCTAAAATCGATTCTAGCCTCTGGCAATAGGGCTTTAGTGAAGCAATAACAGACCAGCAATTTTTGGCACCATCAGCTAGCGCTGTGACAACTGTGTTTTGATTCATCCCTTGCCGATGGACGGCATTAAGTACATAACGCTTCATTGTTTCTAGCTCGTCATCTTTAGCTGAAAGTGCACAGGATTTATTGACAATTTCTCTATGATGTTGGTCCACAACCTTGAGAGTTTCAGGACGATAAACAATGGCGGATAAAGCTTCAAAGCTGCGTTGAGCCCGCTCTTTGATAGGAATATGTCCACCATCCACCTGTATTATCAGTTCTTCTGCCGGTTGAGCGCAGGCTGCCTCAACTGGGGAAATCAGATGTTGTTCTGAGAGAATCGCACCCACTTTGTCTGTTAAACGACTGATTTGTGTGTGGCTGTTCACACTGCGGTGGTAGGTGCTGAGTTTGTCTAAGTTGCTTTGTGCCTCTCGATAACTAAACAGGGCACCTTGTTCACAGAAGATAAAAAGAAATGCAGTTATACAACGCAGCTATTGCTGACTTCAACCGCGCCCTCAAACTCGACCCCAATTACGCATGGGCGATCGCCAACCGGGGCGAAACTTACCTGCTGATGCAGCACGGACGACAAGGTGCGGAGGTTCCCTCCGCACAACGTCCTTACTATGACGCAGCTCTGGCGGATTTGAACCGCGCCATTGACGCAGTCAACGCAGCTCCTGGAGGCAACCTCCAGGAGAACTTTGACTTGGACTCCCAATCCGCCCGGGCTTTTGGCAACCGGGGCGAAACCTACCTGCTGATGCAGCGCTATGACGAAGCTCTGGTTGACTTGAACCGCGCCCTCAACCTGGACTCCCAATCCGCTCGAACCCTTGGTAACCGGGGTGAACTCTATCGGCTGACGGGGCGCTACGACGAAGCTCTGACTGACTTGAACCGCGCTATTGAACTCTTACCGGATAATGACTGGCTGCTTCACCATCGAAATCTCGTCTACCAAGCCCTAGACCAGGCAAACAAGCAATCATAAGTAAACAAACACAAAGATGACTATAGTTCAGTCATTACAGCTACCTCAGCATCTTCCCCAAACGGCTCCACCACTAGCTCCTCCAACACCAGAACATGTCTCCCCTGCAAGAACCATGCTTAGCGTTGTCATGGTCGTGCTGGGTTCGGTTGTGACTACCTTGGATCTGCAAATGACTAACCCCGCCCTCAGTCAGCAGATTGAAGGCTCTTTGGGGTTCACACCCGATGACGCGACTTGGATCACAGTATGCTATACCAGTGCGGAACTGATCTTCATTTCCCTTGGGGGTTGGCTGACTGATGCCTTCTCGCGTCGCCGATATCTATCGCTCAATCTGGCCATATTTGTTGGCTTTTCTCTAACTTGTGCTATGAGCTGGGATTTACCGTCAATAATTGTATTTCGAACGTTTCTTGGTTTAGTCTCAGGAACGTTTACTTACTCATCATTCAATATGGTGTTGACGCAGTTGCCCAGAGCCAAGCAACCCCTAGGCTTTGTCATGCTTCTGATTACAGTAGGCTTACCTATTCCCATTGGTAATTTCTTGGCTGGATGGATAGACGAGCACCTGGGCTGACAATACATCTATTACTTGAACATGATTTTAGGGCTGCTGGTCATGGCTGGGATCAGGCATTGGATTGACCCCCAGCCCATGCGCTTGTCTAAGCTCAAGCAAGTAGATTGGTTAGGCGCTGTGGTGCTGGCAATTAGTATAATCTGCATGGTAACGGCTCTAGAATGGGGTAACACAGATAACTGGTTTGACTCCGAGTTTATTGTGCTCTTAAGTCTGATATCGGTTTTGTCTTTTGCGATTTTTTGCTGGATTGAACTGAATCAGCCTCGACCCCTGATTGACTTACGCATACTTGGGCAACGCAATTTTGCCTTTGGCAATATTTTCAGTGCAACATTTGGAATTTTCCTGGGTTACACTTCTACCACCTCGCAATATTTGGGTCAGATCCAAGGCTATAACCCCGTGCAAGTTAGTTCGGCTCTGATTTGGGGATCGCTAGTCAACCCGTTGGCAGGCAAAATTCTAGGATCGGTTGAAACTCGCCTAGTCTTAGGCGTCGGTACCGGTATATTTGCTATCAGTTGTTTCATGAATTCTAGGCTCGACTACAATGTTGCGCGTGACCAGTTTATTGGGTCTCAAATTGTTAGAGCATCGGTACAGGCCATGACAGGTGCGGCTATATCTTATGCAGCTACAGAAAACCTCAAAAAAGAGCAAGCTAATGATGCCTCAGCAATCTATAACTTGATCCGAAGTACCGCGGCGACTATGGCAGGTGCAGGTATAGGCACGTTGATTACAAAACGCGAGCAATATCACTCCAACATAATTGTTGATAGTGTGTCAATATTCAATCACCAGACTCAAGCTCGTCTGCAACAGCTTAGCGAGTTCTTTACCAGCAAGTCTGGTGATCCTCATGCAGCTCAATCTCAGGCTCTCCAGTCGCTCGCGGATACTGTACGTCAGCAGGCTTACATTATAGCTTACGGCGACGCTTTTTATTTCATTGGCATGGCAGCAATCGTCGGTGCTACTATTGCCCTACCCTTCTTCACCAAGATCAAAAAGCCTAGTGATGTTGAAAAATGAACCGAGCACTGAATAAAAATGCGGAGTCATTAACAACCTTTCAACACATTCTTTTTAATGCTCAATTGCTCCCAGGACCTTCAGAAACGGTTTATAAATGAAACATTAAACAGTCTTGTAAGTTCTAGTGCGACGATTGTTGCCAAGGCGACGCAACAATAGCCGAATCATCAGCTTATTAGACTCGTTTCCTTACCAACTACTCGATGACGTTTATAGGGAATAACTGTTTTGTAAGCCTGCCAAATAGCACCTCCATAAAGCGGCCTTTCACTATCGAGTAATGTTGTACTTTTGTTGTTGGTAGTATTGAGATTCAAACCAGTTAACTGTTTCCAGCAATAGACCAATAGATGTATGACACTACCCTGTTTTTTAAGTCTTTACCTATTTATTAGGAGGAAAAGTAGTGGTCGTAGAATCTAACGACCATTGTTTCAATCTATTGTCAAGTTAACGTTTGGCCAGCTTCACTTGGTGTGCCAGACTGAGTCTCTCTAGCAGCTGAATAGTCATCCAGGTGAGATCGATTTCCCACCACTTTAAGCCGTGACGAGCAGACGATTGCATGGCGTGGTGGTTGTTGTGCCAGCCCTCGCCGTAGGTGAGTAAGGCCACCCACCAACAATTTGTTGAGCGGTCGGCTGTCTCATAGGTACGGTAGCCAAATTGATGGGTGGCACTGTTAACAAACCAGGTGCAGTGCCAAACCACAACCAGCCGCACAAAAATTCCCCAAACCACACTAGACCAACCACCCAGTAGGTAAAGCAGGACTCCTAAGACAACCTGGAGCAGGATAAAATAATTTTGGAAAAACTGGTACACCGGGTTGGACGTCAGGTCTTTGGTGTAGCGAGGAGCTTCTGACGCCGCTGGTGAGTGGTAGAGCATCCAACCCATGTGGCTCCACCAAAAGCCTTGATTGGAGTCGTGCGGATCAGACTGTTGATCCGAGTGTAAATGATGTAATCGGTGCATCCCCACCCAGTCAATCACTCCGCCTTCGCAGGCGAGCGCACCACAGAAAACCAAGAAAAATTCTAGCCACTTGGGAGTCTGGAAACTCCGGTGGGTGACTAGGCGGTGGAATCCCAGCGTAATTCCCAATCCACCAGTTACCCAATGAAGAAAGACAGCTAAACCCACTGCGGTCCAGCTAAAGTTGCTAGGAAGCAGGGCAAACACAGCACATATGTGAACAAAAGCTATAAAGAGAATAAACCTCCAACTGAAGCGGAGTTTGGTTGAGGTGGCAATAGTCATACGGTGACCTTAAATAGGTTCCTTTTATCTGATAGATTTTTCAGCGTTCAGTTATTTGAATTTCACTATTAGAGAGCTTAATTGCTACAACAATTTATCTACTCTTTGACCTAACAATTCTGTAGCTGCTTGACTACAAGCAGGTAAAACTTGACTGTTAAAACTTGAATAAGTCGAAGGCTTTGTTGCAGAATCGTTGGCAGTTTCTACGTCTTTATTTCTAGTTTGAGCCGTTGTCAATAGTAAAGTTATGGAGGTAGAGCGACTTAAGTTTAAGCAAGGCTTAGACTATTACTTAAAAAACAATATCAAAGACTAGCTAATTTACTTGTGTACCATTAGACACAGATCATAAAATCTTCTCGACATGAACCTCTTACAAGCCAAGTTGAATCAAGGCGAAGAAAGCTTGGTGACGAATTCTTCCACTTCTAGATTTGACATAAACATGTGAATATTTTGTGAATGATTAGTATGATAGCAACTTCGTAATTCACCTTATGGTCAGTTTATACAGTGCGTAAGTCCTACGAGTATTTAAGCGTGTCAACTTTGTAAATAATTTGTTATAATAATTTACATAACTTACACAAGGGTACTCACCCATGCGCTACACCAATAAAGAAGGGAATACCCTCGACCTGAATGAGTGTATGACTGCCGATAGCTTCTTGATGGAGCCTGATATATATATCTGTGAACCGCTGGAAATGCATTTCAACCAAAAAGGAGTTCTGAAAGCAGGAAAGAGACCGAAGCAAGCAGTAGCCAGCACATCTGTGTAATGGCTATTAGCGCATCATACCAACAGCTAGGTATCTAGCTTCAGCCAAAGATATCTAGCTGGCATCAATCTTCTAGTTTTCGCCTTAGCATGGGGCAGAAGTCAGCGATGAACCAGCCCATCGAATTATCTTTAGAACAAGAATTTAGAGGTTGTGTATCTAGTCTACCAAAAGAAGTTTGACATTCTTTCCCAGTAACCGCTTTAGCAGTAGAGAGCAAGTGCCGGGCACTACTCTTTACTTTTTGCCGTTGACTCGATTCCGCATTGCCGAAGTTGAGTTAAGAAAAACTCTTCCAAGGAAAGGCGCGCTAGTTTCATAGTTACGATCTGACCACGCATGCGACGCAGGCTGGTAAGGAAATCGTCGGGCTCACCTTTAAGTTGACCGCGCCAAGAACCATCGGGCTCAAACTCTAAATTGGCTACCCATTGTTTGAGTTCATCTGAGTTACCGCCACGACCTTTAACTTGATAAGTGTCAGCTGAACCCAGCAGTTCAGTGAGGGAACCACTGCAAATTAACTCGCCTTTCGCTAAGATGGCAATGCGATCGCAGATTTGCTCTACTTCTGAGAGAACGTGACTGTTCAAGAAGATTGTCTTGCCTTGGGCCTGGAGCGACAGAATAATCTCCCGCATCTGGTAGCGTCCTAAGGGGTCAAGCCCAGACATTGGCTCATCTAGGAACACCAATTCTGGTTCGTTGATTAACGCTTGAGCCATGCCGATTCGCTGGAGCATCCCCTTAGAATACTGGCGCATCTGTTTTTTCCGCGCTACTGCTTGAGACATGCCAACTAATTCCAGCAGTTGAGGTAGACGCTGCCGCTGCACGCTAGCGGGGATTTGAAAGATTCCAGCTGCCATCTGCAAGAATTCCCAGCCAGTTAAAAAGTCATAAAAATATGGGTTTTCTGGTAAGTAGCCGATTCGTTGCTTCACGGCGCGATCTCCCAAAGGCTGTCCCAGTAGAAATCCTTGCCCAGAGGAGGAACGCAAAATTCCCAACAGCAGCTTCAACAATGTTGTTTTACCAGCGCCATTTGGTCCCAACAAGCCAAAAGTTTCTCCCTGATAGACAGTGAGCGAACAGGTTTTGAGAGACACAATTTTTTGATTGAGCCAGAAGCCAGTACGGTAAACTTTCCTCAAGTCAAATGTCTGCACCGCTAGAGAGCGGTTGAGGACATTGGGTTCAAAGGAGGGCGAGTCGGCAACAGAGGTCATCTGAATTTTAGCTAATGCTGTCGCAATTAAAACATATGGTGTTAATGACTGCCAACATGATAGCTTAGCAACTACGGATAATAGAAAATGGTAATAACAAACAAGATCGAAGACCGTTTACATTAAGGAAACTCATGGAGCGCTCCAAAATTGTTGCCGTCATTACAGGCGCGATTGCCATAATTCTGGCAATTGCCTATCTCGTTATCGTACAACTGCTGGACTTTCGGGGTGAAATACTACCAGCCCCTCAAGAGTCTGCCGGAGGCAGCTTCGGCGGCTTCCTTGAGCTGGCTCAAGTTCAGTTGCTGCAACCATTAATGATAGTTGCTGATAGGTATAGCAGCTGCTGATTTTGATTGCATCTTTTGGTGGCAAAAAATTTACTGGCGATGTCTCAGCGCCTGACTGCCTCCTTACCCCCAGTAATTTTACTGAGGTAAATTGCAAGTACAATAGATAGACTTAGAAAAGTGAGTGATAGGAATGCACCAGGATGGCATCCCCTCCAAATCAACTGGAAATAGAGTTTGGCGAGGCTGCGGATAATTGGAACCTGGAAAAGTTGTATATAGATCTGTCAGGCGCAAAAGGAAAGAGCTTAACACCAGTTGAAAAGAAATTTTTGCGAGGCTTACTTTGTGGTTATAGTCCAGCAGAAATCGCTGATAAAGTCTATCAAAGCCGTAATAGTAATGCAGTTAGAGTTTACTTATCAAACGGATTATATAAATACATTGAAGAACTACTAATCCGTAGAACCGGAAACTTGACGAAAGTTAGAACTTGGAGTCGTGTCATTCACTTACTAGAAGAAGCAGGATATAAAACTGCTTCATTTGAGTTACCTCAGGCTAGCAAGGCAATATTAGAACAAGAGCAAACAAAGACTGATTCAGGTGCTAGAAAAAATCAACGCCAAGACTGGGGAGAGGCAGTTGATGTCTCGGCCTTCTATGGACGCAATGAAGCACTAGCTCAGCTAGAGCGCTGGATTGTGAAGGAGCGTTGTCGCCTAGTTGCAATTATAGGTATGGATGGAATTGGCAAAACTGCCCTATCCATTCGCTGTGCTCAACAATTGCAGGATAAATTTGATTTCCTCATTTGGCGATCGCTGTTGTATGCTCCACCTATTCAAGGACTCCTAGTTAGTCTGATCCAGTTTCTGTCTGACAAGCAGGATAACCTACCAGATACCGTAACTGGAAAAATATCGCAGCTGATTGACTACTTACGTACTTCACGCTGTCTACTGGTACTAGATAATGTCGAGGCAATCGTAGGTAGTAGCAATGACTATAGCTCGACTGCCGCCGACGGTTTCTACCGCGCCGGATATGAAGATTACGGTCAACTTTTCAGACGGATAGCCGAAACAAGCCATAAAAGCTGCTTGGTGCTGACTGGTCGGGAGCAGCATAG
The DNA here is from genome assembly GCA_019242465.1 of Chroococcidiopsidaceae cyanobacterium CP_BM_RX_35. Next base: position 8,882 of record JAFAVL010000339.1, read on the forward strand.
GGAACTAGTATCACTTACAGGAGATAGACTACCTGTGCGAGCGCTGAAACTAGGTGGCTTGCAGCCAGTGGAAGCACAGAAAATTTTACAGGCAAAAGGGGATTTCTTTGGTTCAGAGGA
>JAFAVL010000373.1 GCA_019242465.1 Chroococcidiopsidaceae cyanobacterium CP_BM_RX_35
TAATTAAATAAATTCAAATAACACAATAGCACAAAACACCCAAAAATTCAGCCTCCTCCCCTGCCCCCTGCTCCCCTGCCCCCCTCTTAGCTAGGGTACCAAAACATCCCCTTAATCCCCTCTGGATCGGACATGAAACCCAAGCCCCGGTAAAAATCCACAACACCAGGGTCGGCAAACAGAGTGATATTGCTAATGTCTTCACTCCTCAGCTTCTTGATCGTGTATTTCATGAGCGCTTTCCCCAAACCTTTCCCCTGACAATCCGGATGAACCACAACATCCCAAATAGTGGCATTAAAGGCATGGTCTGAGGTGGCACGAGCAAAGCCAATCAAGCGACGTTGGACCCCGCGTACCTCCCACATAGAGGCAACGAGAAAGCTATGCTGAATCGCTTTCTTTACCTTCCGCAGAGGGCGACGCGACCAACCGACCGCATCACAAAGCTCCTCTAGTTCATAGAGGTCGATGTCACGATCGCTACTGAAAACGATGCGTTCGCCACTCTGGGGAGAATCGCCGATAGTCTCAGCACTGTACTCCTCAATTGTTGTCGTCTTAGAGTCAACAGTCGATTCAGAACCGCTAAACCAATTTTTCCAAAAACCCATGCGTGGTGGTTCTGGTAGTGAAACTTACTTAAGTGATGGTGCTGTGTGTAGACGTAAGATGTGCTTGGGAGTTCAAACACGTTAGATGAGCAGAGCCATCGGAATCCGCGACACGGCTACATTCAACTCTAGCACGGGGACAGGGGAAAGACTTAACCCTCAATCCTCTACTTGTTGTAGCTCGCAACAGCTAATCTCAAGTTACCTTGGTGTGTCTTCAGTAGACGCTCTCCCTCCTCTGGCTTCAAACCCGTCCAATGCATTAATAGAGCCAACTTCACCCGGTTACCACTTTGCGCCAAAATTAACTGCGCTGCGTCCCGGTCCATACCTGTGAGGTCTTGCAAAATCCGCCAAGCGCGATCGCGCAGCTTGTTATTCGTCACTGCTACGTCTACCATGCGATTGCCGTAAACTTTGCCAAGTTGCACCATTACCCCAGTCGAGAGGATATTTAACGCTAACTTCGTCGCTGTCCCAGCCTTGAGGCGAGTTGAACCAGCCAGGACTTCTGGTCCTACCAATAGACGAATATCGACATCTGCCTCAATACTTACCTGATGCACAGGGACACAAGCGATAAAAACGGTTGTAGCTCCCTGCTGTCGCGCTGCTAGCAGTGCTCCATGCACAAAGGGCGTTGTCCCCCCAGCGGTGATTCCCACAACCACGTCGGACGGAGTGACTTGCCGTTGTGAGATCGCTGCTGCTCCAGCATCTGCTTGGTCCTCCAGCTCTTCTGAACTTTGCACCAAAGCATCTGTCCCACCAGCAATAATTCCCTGCACCAACTCTGGGGAGGTGCAAAAAGTGGGCGGACACTCAGCAGCATCCAACACCCCTAGCCGCCCACTCGTCCCTGCCCCAACATAAAACAGGCGTCCGCCCTGCTGTAGCGCTAGAGCAGTACAGTCAATTGCTGCCGCGAGTTGAGTTTTAGCGGCGGCAACAGCAGCAACTGCCAAGGCATCCTCTCGATTAAACAGCTCCACCAATTCCAAGGAACTCAGCTGGTCTAGGTTATTACTATGAGAATTAGCCTGTTCGGTTAATAAATGACCCCGTTCCTCCAGGTTTTTCACAACAACCCTTCCAACTGGCGACGAATGCGGTCGAGTTCAGAATCAGCAACATTTGCTGGCTTGGACTCGTCAGCTTGCCAGTGTGTCTTTGAGACGTTGGTCTCCGGAGGCAGTGCTAACGCTCCATCTGGGACAAGCTCCCAATCATAGTCGGTCAGCTGGCAAAACTCCTTGATTTCTTCGGCATCCATAGCTTCTACTGTGGCAGTAGGGAAATCTTGGGCCTCTAGCATGAGCGCAAAGCGGGTGGCGTCGTCTTCAGACTCAAACATCAGAACCTGATTGCGATCTCCAACCTGAATTGTATGAATGCCTTCATTTTCAGTCCTGGCATTAAATAGCAAAACGAACACGCGCATAGGTGTAATCATCTTTCCTTCTAGCTTTGTTACCCATGTTAAGGTTCTGCCGAGCGTGCAAACAACTGCAAATGAAACCCACACAACGAAGTGACCAATTTACAGCATTGCCGTATCCTGAGATTGGCACTAATCGAGTGTGTCAAACGTCCTAGTTAGACAATAGATCTAATTCCCCCTTGGAAAGCATGAGGGCAGATGACTAACCCCCCCAACCCAGAAGATCACCAATCCCGTCCCAGACCGCGTCTTGTACTCCTACTGTTAAGCCGCACTCATCTTACCGTTGTCGTCATTTTGCTGATTGGGTTGGCGGGGGGAGTTTTTTGGCTGTGGAGTTTTATCCAAAAAAACCTAGGACCGCTGGTGCAAAAAAACCTGGTTCAGATAGCCCAGCGACCAGTGAAGCTGGGACGAGTGGAAGGGTTTTCCCCCTTTAGTCTACGGTTCGGACCAACCTCCATACCAGCAACGGCTTCAGATCCAGACCATGTTTCGCTCAAGGCGATAGATGTGACATTCAATCCGTTGCAAGTGCTGTTTACCCGCACCTTGCACCTAAATGTCACGTTAGAGCAACCAGATGCTTATATCCAACAGGATAAAGAGGGTCGATGGGTTCGCTTAGCCCCTTCAACCGAACAAAAGCCTGGACCAGTCAAAATCCAGCTCGATAAAGTGCAGTTGCATAACGCCCATGCAGTGCTAGTTGCCTACCCTAAACCTGGTCAGCAGCGAGTGCCATTTGCTGTCGCACAAATTAATGGCAGCGCTCAGTTGCCAGCTCAACAGCAGCAGCCAGTGAACTTTGAACTAGGCGGGCAACCACTGACTGGGGGCAGCTTCAAAATTCAGGGACAGACAACTCTGACCGCCAATAAAGCTAACATCCAGCTCCAAGGGCAGAACCTGCTGGGAGCCGATCTGACTCGCCTCGTCAAATTACCGCTTGAGATCCGTTCTGGTCGGGTTGATGGCAATTTAACTGCTCAGATCGACTCCAAGCTGACCCAACCTCTGCTTTCAGGAACGGCGAACTTGAAGTCTGTGACAGCAAAGTTCGACCGCATCCCGGAGCCTTTTAACAATACCAAAGGAGGGCTCAGCTTCAATGGCACGCAGGTGGGGTTAGATAATGTCACCACCAGTTTTGGTAAAGTTCCCCTCCTCGCTTCTGGGTCACTTGATACCCTGGGTGACTTCAATCTATTCGCTCGCGTGCCAACGGTGAGTCTGGTTAACGTCGAGGACACCTTCAATCTCAAACTGCCTGTAGCTACAAAGGGCTCCTTTGGAGCCAATTTGCGAGTGACGGGACCGATTGCTGCTCCTGTTCTCTCAGGCTCGTTTGCCAACCTCACACCAGTTCGGGTCGATCGGGTTGGTTTCAAGACGATCAGCTCCCAACTGTCATTTGCTGCGGCAGTAGCAACACTAGATCTGAAGAACTTGCAGGTTATACCAACAGCTGGTGGGAAAATCACGGGTGCTGGCTCAATCGGGCTAGGACCAAAGCCAGGAACAGGGTTTAACGTGCAGGCTACCAACATTCCCGGAGATGCTCTAGCTCGCCTTTACGGCGTTCCAGCCCAAGTCCACCTTGGTCCAATTGCCGCCAAAGCCAAAGTTACTGGCACTGTAACGAATCTCCAGACAGTTGCGAGTTGGCAATTACCCCAAGCCACATACCCTACGACTGGTCAAGCGACAATTATTACGGGGAAAAACTCCCTATTGGTCCGCAACGCCTTACTCAGCCTAGCGGGTGGTACTATCAAGGCAGCAGGGCAATTAGCCAATGGTCGCTTTCAGGCGGCGGCTACTGTCGATCATCTGTATCCAGGAAAGCTCAACAGTAATATAGCCTTTAAAACTCCATTGAGCGGGGCGCTTAACATTTCAGGTCGCACAACATCCTTTAAACCGGAAGCGATCGCTCTCCAAGGTTCGGGACATTTAAATATAGCTGGCGGTACGGTTACAGCCTCAAATATTCATGCAGCTGGAGGTCGTTTTCAGGTATCGGGCAACCTAGCTGGTATCAAGCCAGAAAACATCGCGCAGGTACCTCCAGCCTTAAGAGCACCGATTAGTGGCACATTTAATTTATCAGGCAGTACAGCTTCTTTCCAACCCCAGAACCTAGCACTTCAAGGTGATGCTAGTGTCAATGTAGCTGGCGGAACAGTTACAGCCTCAAATATTCAGACAGCAGGTGGTCAATGGCGAGCTTCAGGCACAGTCTCTCAGCTCCCAATCGGGTCAGCCCTACCGCAACTCCCCTCCCAAGTGCGGGGAACAATTGGACCACTTAATGCTAAGTATAATTTGTTTGGCAGTCTTACAGCCTTAAACCTCAATAATATTCAGGGAAATGCTACGGGTGGCTTGAGCGTGGCTGGGGGCACAGTTAGAGCCACCAATGTCCAACTTGCAAGTGGTCAGGTGCAGGTGGCAGGCACAGCATCTGGCATTCAACTCCAGCGGCTCCTACCGCAGGCTCCTCCACAATTCCAAGGAACACTTCAAGACGGTCGGTTTAATTTGTCGGGCAACCTAGCAGCACTTTCACTCCCTAGCGTTCGGGGCAACGCTAGCGGTAGTTTAGGGGTAGCTGGGGGTACGGTAACAGCTAATAATATCCAGTTTGGTAATGGACGGGTTTCGGGCTCTGTGACTGCTAATCAGGTCAACCTAGAACCGCTGGCTGCAGTGGCTCTAACTAGTCGGTTTGGTAAGAATGGGTCCCTCCCAGATATTCGGGGTCGTCTCAACGCTAATGTCAATTTTTCTAGCTCACTCTCAACACTCAACTTGTCTGGAGTCTCTGCTTCTGGGCAGTTACGGTTGCAAGACTTAGCGGCAGGGGGCTTGGCTTTTGACCCAGTTTTAAGCGGCAATGTCAACCTAAGCCCTGGACAGGGAGCTAATTTACAGCTTGCAGGTGCTAAGGACCAGATCTCTTTGGTTCTGTCACCTAACTACAAACCCGTTTCGTTTTTGTTCCAACTTGGCTCGGCGATCGCGACAGGGAAAACATCTGGAGAGATACTACAGGTGACGGCAAGTAACTTCCCGCTTAGTATTTTTAAGGCAGTTGCCCCCCTCCCACCCATCCTTGCCGCCCAACCCGTTTCTGGGATTTTGGATGCCAATGTGGGACTCAACCTGAATACATACGCGGCTGATGGTAATTTAGCGATCGCCAGACCTGGCATTGGCACCTTTATTGGCGATCAATTCACCGCTCAGTTCCGCTATGCTAATGGTGGGGAAACTCTGGCAAACGGCGTATTGACGCAAGGACCAGTGACTCGTTATACCCTGGCTGGCAGCCTTAACCAAACCTCTAATGGTCCGCAATTCCAGGTCGCGCTTAAAATCGCTCAAGCTCAAGTCCAAACCCTCCTGACCTCGCTCCAGTTATATAAAATTCAGGACTTCAAACGGGGGTTAGCTGTTCCAACCTATGCCAAGGCAGATGCTGTCACGACGACAGCAGTAGGTTCGTCCCAGGCTTCCCTTCTGACCCAACTCAACCGCTACTCAGAAATTAAAATTCTGCAACAGCAGCTCTTGGCACAGCAGCAGGCATCTCCATTACCTCCCCTATCTGACTTTAGAGGCACAATTGACGGGGAACTTTCCGCTAACGGTTCTTTAAAGACAGGAGTAGCAGCGAAGTTTAATTTGCTAGGAAGTAATTGGCAATGGGGCACCTACGTCTTTAATCCTGTGATTGCTAGAGGCAGCTTTAACAATGGAGTCCTGACTATCCTACCTTTTAGGATCAACTCAAATCTGGGGCAAGTCGCCTTTGTCGGTCAAGTTGGCGGACCCGATCAATCGGGTCAGTTGCGGGTGCGGAATTTTCCCATTGGGATTTTAAACCAATTTGTCAAAAGTCTACCAATTTCGGTTGCAGGTCTACTAAATGCGACAGCCACAGTGGCAGGTAGCCAAAAAAATCCTCAAGCGATTGGCGAAATCGACCTGACAGGAGCAACCCTGAACCAGCAGCCGATCAATTCCGCAACCACGAGTTTTAGCTATAACAATGCAAGACTAAACTTCGATAGTAGTGTCGTCGTTGCCAACTCACATTCGCCAATTCAAATTAACGGTAGCATTCCGTATGCACTGCCCTCTGGTGTTAAGCCGAATAACGATCAGATTAGCCTCAACGTAAATGTGCAAAACCAGGGATTGGGGCTGTTGAACGTGTTAACCAACCAAGTTGCTTGGGAAGGTGGTCAAGGAAGGTTGCAGGTTCAGGGAAGCGGGACACTTAGGCGACCATTAGTGACCGGAACTGCCACGATTAGCAATGCTACCATTTCTGCTGCCATGCTTCCTAAACAGCCATTAACCAATGTCAATGGTACTGCACGGTTTAATGGCGATCGCATCCAGGTGGACGGCATTCAGGGGCAGTTCAAGCAAGGGACTGTAGCGGCGCAGGGAGCGATCCCTATCTTTGCCCAAGCATCTACGAATGCTCCAGTAGCGAATCCGCTCACAGTCGCCCTGAACCAGTTGAAGGTGAACTTGCCCGACTACTACCAGGGCGGTGTCGATGGCAATGTTGTTATCACTGGCTCTGCACTTCAACCCGTCCTTGGCGGAAACGTGATGCTGTCTAAAGGGCAAGTG
>JAFAVL010000487.1 GCA_019242465.1 Chroococcidiopsidaceae cyanobacterium CP_BM_RX_35
GAGAGCATTTTTCAGGTTCACCGTCTAGATAACGCTGCAACACTGCTAACTCATTAGCAACAAAACCTAGGTCAAGCTGGTTGTAGTCAGCTTCATATACACAGAGCGATCGCACTAAAGCCCCATCATCATGACCCGGACTTACCAGCCGCAGAGCCACAATAAATTCTTCACCAGGCAATACTGCTTGACTCAGCAGCACTCTAGTCGAGTGATCAAATAGGTCTCCCTCCTGTACGAGATCGTCATTCACAAAAATCTGAGCCGATATTGCCCACCAAGTCAGTGCTAGCCGCAAGGATAAGCCTGCTAAAGGATAGCCTTGTAAATTCTGGGGAATGACTAATTTTTGAGCTAGCCACAGCACTCGTTGCCCCAATTGCCAAGCAATCTGTCCTTTAGCATTGATCTGCACAACCGGACAATTCATCCAGTCAAATTTGGTAACAGTGGTAGTTGCCGGAAGTTCATCTGCCCAGTATCGCCAAGTCGCCTGGATATCCACTTGACTACAGGAGCGCAGCTTCTCAATTGCTTCTAAGACTGGGTTACTATTTGACCAAGAGGTTGGAGAAGTCATATTTTTCGATAGAATCAGGGCACCGACTGTTTAGGCTAATCGCTGTTTTTGGTCCCTAACAAGAATTTAACAACTAGCATGCCTGCTGCCTCCTCCGGTCCCTATCAAAGCAGAATCTTTAATTTCGTCCACCAGCAATCCCGTCGAGTGAGCGAACAACTAGGTAGCACCATCCGGCATCTCCAAGTTGCTACTAGTTGGGGGATTCAGGCGATTCTTTACCCGATTTACCTACTTTTTCAGCCAACTGAATCAGCTGGGAAACAATTCTACTCATCCCAGCAAAACTGGCGGCAATTGCCAGAAGATGAAATCGATGCCCAGCCCCAAATTCCTCCAGCTACTGACCAGGCAATTCAGCGAGTACTACACCTAGTCAAGGTTTTACCATTAGAGGTAACGGCAAATCCATCACTGGAGTCACCAGAGCCTTTCAATCTCCTGGCATCCTTAGCATCTAACGCGCTATCGCGCTTCAAATTCTTTGTCTTTCCACCACCCCATCTTCCTATCTCCCCATCTCCCCACCACCCCATCTCCCCACCACCCCATCTCCCCACCGCCCCACCTCTCCCCGTTCAGGGAATAGCCACACAGCTATCAACCTCTAATCTAGTACTCGTCACAGCCCAGAACGAAATCCTAGATATCTTAAATCCTCAACAGCAGCAAAAATTACAACAGCGAATTATTGAGGAAGTGGCGAACTACTGGTGTCGCTGGATGTCTTTGCAGCAGGATGAATTAACTCATTCTGCATCTGTTCACCTTGCTCCTAACAAAGCGTTAGCGTTTTTAGACCAGACTGTGGCTGGGCTAGAATCACATCGTCTGGCACCGATATCGGAAGTTGCGATCACACTAGCCCATCGTAGTTGGCAACCCGTTTTAGCATTAGCAACCAGGCTCACTGAATCCTTGTCTAGCAAAACTCTAATCAACGACACCCAGCAACCTGTGGTCCTCCATGGAACTGAGCGTAAATTCAGGATTCCAGCCCTGATTTGGGCTGCCATTCACTACTTCTTTAGCGATCGCGGTCAGTCTCAGCTAGGGCAAACCGCACCGACATTGACCGTGGGCGGTTTGCCCCAAAATCTAGTCAGCACATCAGATCAACTGAGTGACCCATCTTTGCAACACACTAGTTTGCAATCCAACTGGCAGCCATTACAGTATCGTTCCCATGAGCCCAAGGATGATGGAGATTCATGGTTAACCCTCAATGATTTATTCGAGCAAAGCACCCAGCTCAATCCAGCACCAGACTGGATCGAAAGTTATGCGACGGCAATGGGGTATGTCAAGCATCCGTTAGAACACTTACTACAGTGGCTAGACCACGCCCTGCTGTGGCTAGAAGAGCTATTGATGAGATGTGTGCAGTGGGTGCAGCAGATAGCAAAAAAGGCGGTCTAATAATTCTCTCGTTCTACCCCATTCACAACAGGCACAATGTTAGAGCCAGAGAAGGCATTGGTGCCACCAACGAAATTGAAATCACTAATCCTAATATTGATAGAACCTAATCCTAACACGGGGTTTACGCGTAGGATAATCCCGTAGGTACGGCGGCTATAATCTAGAAAGTAGTCAGTGCTAATTTCATTACCCGTACCTAAATTAAATATAGTTTCTACCCCGAAACGGAATGGACCGTAGATTTGTTGGATCAATCCGGCTGAAAGGACTTGTGAATCAGCATATCGATCAAACAAAAAGGGCGATGAACCAGCAACCAAGCCTTGGGAATAACTGAGCAGAAAGTTAGTATAGTCTAGGTACGGTCGAGAGAAATGACCAAACTGCCCTTGTAGCCCGATAGTGGCAGTTAAGGAATTTTGGCTATCACCATCTGTGTAATAAGTAGAAACACCTTGCAATCCACCAAACACTACGAGGTTGGGCACCACTGGCGTTGGAGTATATTTCAGTCCTTGGGTGGCTGTAGCAGGTAAACCCTTTCCAGAAAAAAGTAGGTAGCCGCGATTTAGAGCAAAGGCACCTTGCAAGCGACCTAGGGGAATCAGATTGTCAGACCGAATTGGTCTTAACAGATACGGGCGGTCAGTGTTGGCTAAGATCTGCTGAGCACTGATTTGGTAACTGAGATTGATGCCAGTTTTACCTAAAGGAATGACTGGAGAGGCTAAAATGCCACCCAAACTACTCTGGACAGTTTGATAGCCAAGAGAGCCGTTAAATAGGCGATCACGATAGCTAGCCTCTAGCGTGAGAGTATAAGGTGCATTCAGACTACCGAGCAGCTGGCGCAGTTCCAACCTTGCCCGGCTTCTGTTCTCAAGCTCATTCGTGCCAAAACCATTGGCATCAGCTCGTCCATCAAATATAGTTCGCGGTCCTAGGGTGCCATTTAACCTCGCTGCTAAACCAAAGATGGAGCCAACGCCTCCACCACTCCCTACCCTTTGAGGCAAAATCTGGGGTGAGACACTAAGATTGAACTGCTCTGAATTGATGGGTGTGAAGCCGCGCTGGATAAACAGACCGCCCTTATCGGTGGCATCGTAGCCAATTTGGATGGGGAAGGTGTTGACACGGCGCTCACCGCGACCGACTGTTGCCTCCCTTTTTGGGATCGGCAAAGTTAAGCCTTGGTCAAATACCAAACGAGGTTGAGTCGTTACAACCAATGACTGCGTTGGTGTTCGCTGAGACAACGTAGCTGTATTTGCCCTTAATTCCAGTTCTGGTGGTGAAAAGGGGTCGTTAGTAATCTGAACATTGGTTGCTTGCCATCCTCCAGGATAGAAGTTAATTCGTTCGGCTTGAAAACGCAGCCGTCTGATTCTTCCACCCTTTTTTGGTGGTGCCTGGTTGACATACCTGCCGCCACCATAACTAATGCCAATGCCACCAGTACTATTAACCTGTTGCAGAGGTTGATCGAGAAGTGCCCGCCGATCTGGCGGTTGCTGGAGTACTCCACCCGTTGTCACATCCGTAGGTAGAGTCCCAGAGAAATCTGTTCTAGTTGTAGGTAAATCAACA
>JAFAVL010000547.1 GCA_019242465.1 Chroococcidiopsidaceae cyanobacterium CP_BM_RX_35
TTACTGAAATATTTGGCCGACCATGCCCAATTAAGTATTGCCACCACTCATTTTGGTGAACTTAAGGCACTAAAATACCAAGACGAGCGGTTTGAGAATGCCTCAGTCGAATTCGACGAGGCAAGTCTTTCACCTACTTATAGACTGTTATGGGGAATTCCTGGTCGCTCCAACGCACTGACGATAGCGCAGCGTTTGGGACTGAAATCAGAGGTAATTGACGCGGCGAGAGCCAACTTGGGTGGGGCAACAGCAGATATCAATCAGGTCATCTCTGGATTGGAAGCCCAACGTCGGCTTCAAGAAGCCAAAGCAACTCAAGCACAAGAGCTGCTAGAACAGGCAGAACGTCTGCATCAAGAACTTGCTGAGAAGGCAGCTAAATTGCAAGAACGGGAGCAGCAGTTACGGCAGCAGCAAGAACAAGCGGTGCAGAGTGCAATAGCTGCCGCTAAAGGGGAAATTGCTCAGATTATTCGGCAGTTGCAGCAGGGCTCGGCAACAGCTCAAGCTGCCCAGCAAGCTACGAATGCTCTGAACCAGATCGCTGAGCGGCACCTCCCACTGCCGCCGAAACCTCAAGCGGGTTTTCGACCTGAAGTTGGCGATCGTGTTCGCATTCCCCGTCTGAATCAAACGGCTGAGGTGCTAAGCGGTCCAGATCAGGATGGAGAGCTAACTGTCAGATTTGGACTGATGAAGATGACCGTAAGGTTGGATGGCGTTGAATCGCTAGATGGTCAGAAAGCAGAAATACCAACGGTTAAGCCAAAATTAGCCCCACCGATTGCCCCACCGCCGCCATCTGTCCCAGCTATTCGGACATCCCAAAACACCATCGATTTACGGGGTAGCCGAGTCGCAGATGCGGAGATGGTTTTAGAGCGGGAACTCTCGGATGCTAGTGGTCCTTTGTGGCTCATCCATGGACACGGTACTGGTCGCTTGCGGCAGGGGATTCAGACCTTCTTACAGCAGCATCCTCGAGTGAGTAAGTTTGAGCCAGCCGAACCAGCCGACGGTGGTACTGGTGTCACCGTTGTTTACCTGAAGGGAGTAGGGGAATAAAGTCCTCAGAAAAATTATAGAATTTATAGAATTTAAATCTCATTTCATTAGCCAAAGCTCGATAAGCTGTTAGCTAATATCTTTGAAAAACAAAACTGTAAAGTCAAAGGTCTGGTTCTGACGTGGGTCGCTGCTCGATTTTCACCAGTCTTCAATCTCTACTATCATTATGCGTTCTATTGGCAACTCACCCCCGCTAACTTCCCAGTGGGATGCGCTTACGTACACTAAGCTTAACCCTGCCCAGCTAGACAAGATAGAAGTTCAGTTGGACCTTGTGCTGTTGGCATTAAAAGCCTTGGCAGGGGTTGATACCGATACCATACTCCAGGCAGCTGCTCATCTAAATCTGCAGCCCCAAGTGCTAGCCTATGTAACTGCAAGGCAGCAGCAATCATCAGATTCCCTCCATAAAGGTGAGGCAAGCCAGCCTCGGCTGGATGTAGAAGCAGCGCGATCGCTAGTTTTAACCATCTGCTACTTAGCCAAACAGCATCAGGAACTGATTCGTCGTGCCGTTACCCTCTTAGAACAACTTGTGGTAGACCGCCGCAGTCCGCACGATATAGCTTTACTGGGAGACTATCTTGATACCTTTAACCAGTACCAAGAACGCTGGTTAGACAATGACAAAATTGTTACCGCCGGTTTACTGAACAAAGTCGCTTTGAAGCTCCTTGTGGAGCTGTTGTTCTATAGTGGTCCTGGTGGTCACCGTCGCCTCTGGTCACTACTTCTCAACCGCTCGGCTTAGATACCGCTCCCCTTTACCTCAAACACAATTACCATGCCTCTGTCTAACACGGTTCTACGTCAATACACCCCACCCACCTGCACATTGGAAATTACGGCTCGGACATCACCTTTGTCTCGCGGAGGGAGGCGACCAGTGGCAGAACTGTTGAGCTTTGTCCTACGCTTTGACGACCCGCGAATGCCGGAGTCAGAACCAATGGTTGTTCGAGGCAATTACCAGGAATTTATAGCTCTCCAGACAGCGGTAACTACCTATGTGCAGGATTTGCTTGAACAATCGCCTGAGTATTTCAACACTACGGTTCATGCAGATGCTTCAGTGCCTGTGATACCAGATTCCCGGCTGGAAAACTCAGGTGAGGCTCCTGTCCTTTCCGAATCACAGGAAGTCACTTTCAATCAGCTGAATCCAATAAATGACGAGAAAATCCGCTTACAACCAGCTGATAGTGGATTAACTCATAAACTCTTCTTTGGACCGCTTGCGACCGAGCAATCAGGAACAGTCCTGCAATTAAGTGTGCTACAGCTGTTCGATCTAGCGACAGCTCTAGATGAGTGTGCGGCTGATCTGGAGGCGGCGCCAATTCGCAGTTACTCCCGCCCCGCGTCTACCTCTCCTTCAACCTGGGCTAAAATTGCCGCAGTGCTGCTGCTAGCTGTAGGCGTAGCGACAGCCGTTGCAGTATTTCTGAATCGGACCAACTCTCAGAGGCAAGTAGCTCAAAGTCCGATCCAAAAGCATCCATCGCCAGTTGCCCAGCAACCCTCACAGCAGCCAACGCTCTCGGCAACACCATTACCATCATCACTGCCATCTCCACAAAAACT
>JAFAVL010000708.1 GCA_019242465.1 Chroococcidiopsidaceae cyanobacterium CP_BM_RX_35
GCGCCATGCTCGAAATTGATCCGACTGTCCGGGTTTGGCAGGTTAGCTGTCCCGAGTTGGTACCCCTAATCGAGCAAAACCGTATTAATGACCCTTATACAAGTAAGGTGACCAAATACTATTTGTCTTCTTTACTACAGCAACAAATTGACACATTAGTTTTTGGTTGTACACATTATCCTCATATAGAACCTATTGTGCGATCTTTATTGCCAGCATCTGTACGACTCGTCGATCCCGCCATTCATGTCGTAGAATCAGCCGTCAAGGAACTTGACATGCTAGGACTAGCCAGTCCCCACACACTAAGGGAAACTCGCTTCTGTGTTAGTGGAAGTCCCCAAAAATTTGCTCATTCATGCATACAGTGGATAGGTTATATGCCCGAAGTAGAATCTGTCAGTTGGTTGGAAGCGCGATCACCTGTGGTACGATTGGAGTCTCTAGACTAACGCATACCACTAGCTTCGCTGACGTTCTGCGTCACCAACACTTCCTTCTCATACAGCGTTTTTGATACGCCAGGAGCTTCTGAGCCTGGTGACTCTTGGGAGTTTCGCTGTGCTAGTACTAACAATAGGTAGATAGTTAATAAATAGCCAGCCGCCAGAATGGGGATAATCAGAGGCAGATCACTGTAATTCATCGTGTGAGCAGCAGTCGGTTAGGAGTATCAAGTTTTGTACCAGCAATACAAGTGCAGCCAAGCAGAGCAATCCTTGGCTACTGCCATTCTCTTTCTCTAAGAGACTCTGCTATTCAATTCCTCAAGCAGCTCCATCTAGCTGAGATGCCTAGTACGAATAGCGACCAGAGAATCTATGGGCATTTAGCATTCCACCTATTCAGTGGCACTAGCATCACCGGGCTAACCTGAGATAGCCTTAGATATATAGTTAACCACTTCCCAAGACCTACTTCAGCAAGAAGCAAAGAGCTGCTTAACTGCAACTCAGACTTAGGCAGCAAGAGTGTTAAATTCTTAAGATTACTATAATATTAGAGTAACACAACAATCTGGAATTTTGGGGGTTGGTTTCTAACTCGTTGAAAATTTTTGACGATAGTTTTAGTGCCATTGAGGAGCGGTTCAAGGGAGGTCCAAAGCTTACTGTAGTTAGCAAAACCAATATTCTGATTCGGCTTTTTGGAGTTATGGCTTTGGGTCAGCAGTGATGCAACAGTCGAAGGCTTAGCTTAAAATGAGGACAGAGTATGTAAACTTTCTTAACTAAAGCCTAAGTCAGCTTATCCATGACCTCAGTCACATCCCTCTTTTCCCCCATTGAAGCAGACCTGCGTTTGCTGTCAAAGAATTTAATAGATTTAGTTGGTACGCGTCATCCCATTCTCTCTGCCGCAGCAGAGCATTTATTTGGAGCCGGAGGGAAGCGATTGCGCCCGGCGATAGTTTTGCTGATCTCGCGGGCGACGATGCTAGATCAAGATATCACTCTCCGTCACCGCCGATTAGCAGAAATTACGGAAATGATTCACACTGCAAGTCTGGTACATGATGATGTAGTGGATGAATCCGAGATGCGGCGCGGTGTTCCTACTGTTCATAGTATGTTAGGCAGCAATCGCGTGGCAATTTTGGCGGGAGATTTCCTATTTGCTCAATCTTCCTGGTATCTAGCTAATCTGGATAACCTGGAGGTGGTGAAACTGCTGTCAGAAGTGATTATGGATCTGGCGGCGGGAGAGATTCAGCAAGGACTGAATCGCTTTGATCAGAACTTATTGCTTGAAACTTATCTAGAAAAGAGTTATTATAAAACCGCTAGTTTGTTTGCCAACAGTGCTAAGGCAGCTGGTTTACTCAGTGATGTCTCTACAGAGATAGCTGAACATTTGTATTGCTATGGTCGTCATATTGGATTAGCATACCAGGTAGTCGATGATATTTTGGACTTCACAGGTTCGACCGAGACTTTGGGTAAACCTGCTGGCTCTGATCTTAAAAGTGGCAATCTGACTGCCCCAGTTCTATTTGCTCTGGAAGAAAAGCCTTACTTAAGAGTGCTGATTGAACGAGAGTTTGCCCAAAATGATGATTTAGAGCAAGCCATCGCCCTGGTTCAAGATAGTCGTGGATTAGAATGTTCAAGGGAACTAGCCGCTCACCACGCTCAGATGGCAGTTGAACATCTAGCTGATTTGCCGCCTTCAGAATGTCACCAAGCTTTAGTCAATATGGCTGACTACGTTCTAAGTCGGCTCTATTAAGACAGCACCGTCACGAGCAAGCAGTCCCGACCAAAGGCTTTAACAATTTTCGCAGCCGAATAATTCATTCTCCAGCATTAATGCTACCTCTTTGATATCTTCTTGGAGAGAGATAAAAGCTTCCTGCCCAAGACATCTCAAGGAGCATCGATTAAGTTCCATGACCGTTGTGTATCCCTGATTGTTCTTCCGGAGAGCTGCCCAGTTAATTTTTCGGATAGCTATTTGTTGCGGTTTATTCCTATCAGGCTGCTGGTTGCCCCTTGTCTTGACTAAACGAGGCTGGTTGCTCAGATAAGACAATTTCCCTGGTAATAAATGCAAGTTTTCTGTGTAAGTATAAAGCTGATTGCTTTGCGTGATCACGTGACCAGCCCAAAAATCAATGACGACAGCTTGGCATTCAGGGGGAAGCCAAATTCGCCGCAGCAATGAAGAAGAATAGATAATATTTACCTTATTGCTCGACCAGGAGGATTGAATCATGGCTCAATTTTATTACCGCAGAAGGGTTATTTGCAGCTTTCAACCCAATGCACAACAGTACATTACTGTTGACCAAATATTTAAGTTGTTTCTCTACTTGTTTTTTGCAAAATTGACTCTAGAGACCACCGTTTACGGATATCCATCATTTCTGCCAAAGATTCGGAGCCCGAAGCATTAAGATCGGAGGCAGTAGAAGAGGAGGGTACAGATAGCTCCTCTGCCTGAGGGATTTCCTCTTTGCTCGGCATACTCTCTGGTTGAAGCTGCTGTCTTTGCTCTCGACGCTGTGTCAACTCTATTGCAGCAGAACGTCGAGTGCGTGGGCGGAGTCGGCGAGAGCGTGATAAACGATTCAGGTGTTTGCCAATTGCTACAAAACCAGCAACAAAGAGCAGGGTACCTAGCAACCCTAGAGCCTTATAATTGCTAGTCTGAGCAGAATCAGGTTTCTGAATCGATATGGGTGGTGATGTTGGTCCTGGCTGTTCCACATAACCAATATTAGTTATGCTGAATCCAGCAATGGTAGTGATCGCCAACAGGAATACCAATAGTCCACCCCAAAACAGCCCAGAACCCTGCCGGAGCAGCTGCAACAAGATATTGCCGCTAACGATTGCTTTTCTATGCCTCGACCGAGCCGACCGGGGAGAGTTCAATTTGGATGACCGCTGTATTTTATGATGCTTCTGCATAACCCTAATTACTGTGTCGCTCTAAAGCAAGTTGAATCAGCTGGTCTACCAGTTCAGGAAAGGAGATCCCGCTGGCTGTCCAGAGTTGAGGATACATACTCGTCGCCGTAAAGCCGGGTAGGGTATTTATTTCGTTGATTAGAACTTCTCCAGTTGCTTCAACATAAAAAAAGTCTACTCGTGCCAAACCCGCAGCGTCAATCGCTGCAAAGGCTTGTAATGCCATCTTTTGAATTGATCCGGCAACTGCTGCAGGGATTGATGCTGGGATCAACCAATCTGCCTTTCCTTGGGTATATTTTGTTTCATAGTCATAAAAGTCACTTTGATAAGTAATTTCCCCAACAGTAGAAGCTTTGGGGTGATCGTTACCTAAGACTGCACATTCCAGTTCTCGAGCGACAACAGCCGCTTCCACAATTAATCGTCGGTCGTAGCTTGCTGCATTATCTAGAGCAGTTTCCAGCTCAGAGCGCGATCGCACTTTAGAAATTCCCACTGACGAGCCTAAATTAGCTGGCTTCACAAAACACGGATAGCCTAGAGTTGCTTCAATTTGATCGCAAAGCTTTGGAAACACGCAAGGGTTTGACGAAGTCAACGCAGCTCCGGTTGTGCTACAGCCGGAGAACGTTGACCAGACTTGCGAACGATTAACAGCAATGTACTTGACCTGCTGCAGCCCTGCCATTGCGAAAGCCGTCTTCATCGCAATCTTATCCATGCCCATGGCGGAGCCTAAAACCCCAGAACCAACAAACGGCACCTGCATGAGTTTCAGCAGCCCCTGTACTGTACCGTCTTCCCCATTTGGACCGTGGAGAATAGGGAACCAGAGATCCACTTCCGCTACCTGGGGAGGAGATTGCCAGGGACTCAGTTGCTGAGTATTAGGAATAAGAGATTGGGAGTCTAACCCCAGAGGCGTTAGAGATGGTAACTTTAGGGAAGTGCCAGCTGTCAAAACCTGTTGTGCCAATTCCCCCGCTTGCCAACGCCCATCTTTTTGAATGTAAAAAGGTAGCAGTTCATACTTGCTGGAGTTTTGGTCTACCAACAGGGCATTAGCGATCGCTTGTGCTGAACTAATTGAAACCTCGTGTTCGCCTGAACAACCACCAAACAGTAGCCCTACGCGCAGTTTCTTCATCTTCCCAGCCTCTCACACTCCTCGTTTGGGATAGCCTACCACAGCAGGAGAGCTGAGATTGATCAGATAGCTCGATTTCGATAAGCTTTAAATTCAGCTTCCAGACCAGGTAGATGCATAGGCTCACATGATAAGGCTTCTAGCTCATCAGCAAATTCTCTTAATCGCTGAATATTATCCAATAGCCGGGTTCTTATCCCCTCAGAACCTGATTCTAGGCATTCGGGGCAGGCGTCTCCATATTCTATGCCTTGCTGGCTATATACAGAAGCTCTCGCTTGCCTGAGGTTATAAATACTGCCACAGATTACGCATTTATTCTGGCGTCCCCGCATGGGCTCTTGGTGGAACCGGATTTTCATGCTGCAACCTTTAGTCGGGTGAGTTGAACTAAGCAGCCTAGGGTGACAATCGCGCTAATTTGCTGACAATATTGTACATAGTTTTCGTTAGGAAGTACGAAACTAATGAACTTCCCCTGCCTGAGGTTTAGATAAAGCCTGTAATTCTTCCCAGGAGTAATGTCTCGGCAGTTCAATTGGTTTAGTATCTGCACCTAATCCTAACTGAAGTATTGGCTGCACCTCCTGAACCGCTTCTTCCGTCAGTTCGGCAAGAGTGTTACCTGCAATGCCTCCGGCAATTGCCCCGATAACTCCGCCGACAGCAGCACCAGCTTTTCCAGCGATTGAACGTCCTAACGCGGCACCGCCTACTCCACCTCCTGCTATTCCTAATCCTGTCGCAATCGGGTGATTCTCCGAGGATGCTGGTGAAGAAGTAGAAATCTCTTTTTGTGATTCAGAATTTGGTTGTTCGTTTTGCGTCATTGGTCTCTCCTTATATATTTACTTCAATCGCTCTGCTAAATGATCGCCCACACGCAATGCATTTGCCATAATCGTTAGGGTTGGGTTGACCCCAGAGTGGGAAGGAAAAAAGCTACTATCGACAATATAGAGATTATCAACATCGTGCGTGCGACAGTCGAGATTCAGGACAGAAGTTTTGGGGTTGGAGCCAAAGCGACAAGTGCCACACTGGTGCCCCACTCCCTGAATCGGAATATTATTCCGGGGATAGATGCTAAAGGGAATGACGTGTTTAAAACCCCGATTCGCCCCTTTGAGAACTGAGGTCCAGCGGTGAACGAGACGCTCCGCCGCCTCGGTATTATTTACCGTATAGTCTAGATGAATTTGATCTTGAACGACACGAACGCGGTTATTTGGATCGGGTAAATCTTCGGTTTGCAGCCACCAACCGACTGATCTTTCTGCGACCAGATTTAATCCCCACTCTGGAACCAGTTTTAGATACGGTGCTAATAGCGATGGTGCTTCTGCTGGAATCATATCTGCCACCACATTCCCACTATTTTGCACCATACCCATGGGATACGGAAATTCAGGTTCTCCCCAATAAAAATCGTTGACCGAAATCGTCTTTTGAAACGTGGCGCGATTAGGTTCCAGCCCCAATGCCAGGAGTGCAATTGCCTGGTGCTTCATAAAATTGCGCCCCACCTGATCGGAACTGTTTGCCAGTCCGTTCTGATGCCGATCGTTTGCAGAACGCAACAGCAATGCAGCAGAGTTGATGGCACCGCATGCCACTACCACAACATCCGCCGAGAAGTGATGCAACTTGCCATTAACATCGGTTTCGACTGTAGTCACTTCTTTTCCAGATGCACTGGTTAGCAGCTTGAGGACTTTGGCATTCGTTACAAGCGTTAGGTTAGTATAAGCATCACAAGTAGGACGAATGGCATTAACCTCGGCATCGGCTTTTGCATGTACAAGGCAAGGATAGCCATCAAAAGTATCACAGCGAATGCAAGGACTCTTGGTGCGATCAACCTCATTCAGCTTCAGTCCCAACGGTAGATGGAAAGGGTAGTAGCCTAGTTCGCTAATCCCGTCGGCGATCACCTCCATATCTGGCTCATGGCTTACAGGAGGGTATGGATACGGTGCACTACAGGGTGGTTCAGTTGGATCTTTCCCTCGCTCTCCGTGAACTTCGTATAGCTTTTCTGCCTGGGTATAGTAGGGCTCAAAGTCCTGATACTTCAATTCCCAAGCGGGAGAAATGCCGCCTTTGTGGATCACCTGCCCAAAATCTCGCTCCCTGAGCCGCAGCAATGCTGCACCATACAGCTTAGTATTTCCACCCACCCAATAGCCCATCTGTGGACGAAATGCCTTACCATTTTCGTCATACCAGTCTTCGTCAGCGTGATAACGTTCCTTTTGGTAAACCTCTAAAGCGCTCCAGTTAGCTTTTTCCCTAGGTAAAAAGTCGCCCCGCTCTAGCACCAAAATTTTCTTCCCAGTTGGTGCCAGTCGATATGCTAGAGTTCCTCCACCCGCTCCTGTACCAATGACGATTAGGTCGTAGTGTTCGGTGACATTCATTGTGAAGGCTCCAAAGTTGTTTTAACCTTGATCCAGCAAAGGTAGTTGTGCATCTACGTTATCATTAGGTTCATCGGCAGGCGGTAAGGGGACAGCAATAGCACTATGACTGATTTGCAGTAATTTTGTCCATTGACGGCTCTCCTTTTTCGCTTAACTTGTCGTAGGCGAGCAACAAGCTTCACTTTTGGCGGCTAGAGAGTTTGTTTCTTTAGCTGCTAAACAGTAATTTTTCAACAAAAAGCGTCAATCGGCTATTGAATTGGCAATATCAAAAAACTTATGTGTGGATTCCTGGGCTCAGACTATTGCTTTGATTTCAAAATAACATCTATCTAATGACTTAGTGTTTATTTCTATCTAACGAAAGACTTTGCTTTCATTTTAATTTTATTGTTGAAGGTGTTTAATCGTATCATATACGCTCCACATTAAAGCTCCTTGTTCTGGAAACATAACTCACTTGTCTAGCAGATCAGTCTCATTCTGAATGGCGTTGTTAAATCATCTTGACAAAGCCTTTTTATTGAAAATGAGACAGATGTTGATAATGAAAAAAACATTTTCAGCTGCTGCTAGATGAGTGATGTTCTTAAAATTAGGTCGAGTTGGTTGGTAATTTGACAATACCTTTTTAACAACTAAGTTAAATGAGAGATATCCATGCCGGAATTTATCGAGATCTATGACGAGCGTTTGCAGCCACTCTTGCGCCCTGGTGCCTCACTGCAAAAAATTGCTAACAATGCTGTTCACAGTGAGGGTCCCGTTTACTTCCACGAAGACGATAGTATTGTGTGGAGCGACGCCCATGGCAATCGCCTACTGCGCTGGAGTGCCAGTGACGGAGTGAGCATTCTGCGAGATCCCTCTGACTATCAAAGCGGTAACTATCGCGACAGGGAGGGCCGTCTTGTCGCTTGCTCGTCAGGCAAACGCGCGATTATACGACGTGAACATGATGGTCAATGGAAGGTTTTAGTAGACTCTTATCAGGGCAAACGCCTCAACAGCCCGAACGATCTGGTCGTGAAGAGTGATGGCACAATCTGGTTTACTGACCCGCCCTACGGCATTACTCAACCAGATCAGGGGTACGGCGGCAAGCAGGAACAAGCCGGAAGTTTCGTGTACCGCTTTGACCCAGCGACTGGTGAGATTAATGCTGTTGTGACAGACATGGTGCGTCCCAATGGACTTGCCTTCAGCCCCGACGAACACCTTCTTTACGTGTCAGATACAGCTGCCTTCAATATCCCTCAAGGACCCCATCATATCCGCGTGTATGAAGTTGTGAACAGCCAGCATGTTATCAACGGTCGTGTGTTCGCAGTCATCGAGCCAGGGCAGCCAGATGGGCTCCGCGTAGACGAACACGGTAACGTCTTCACCAGCTCCCAGGACAGTGTGCAGGTATACGCACCCGACGGCACCCGCTTGGGAAAAATCTTGGTGCCAGAGACATGCGCCAACCTCACTTTTGGGGGGCAGGAACGAGATCGCCTTTTGATTGCAGCGGGCAAATCCTTATATGCAATTGACCTTAACACCCATGGTGTGCAACAGCCTTGACGGTACGATGAGACAGTTGTCTCCTGACTCACAGAATTGTTCTATTTTGTGTGGAAGAGGTTTTAGTATCATTAGCCAAATTCAGCCAGCAAGGGTTAAACCTAACAATGATTTACAGATTTGCTATCGGCTTTGCCATCTCCTTCTTACTAGCCACTACTAATCCCCTATTAGGTCCACACCTGATCAGTGCAGTTAACGTGACCTACCCTGGTGGAGCCCCAGGCGCAGCGCTTTTCTTGCTGAGAGCTAGCGTTGGCGTGTTATTCCTGCTGCATGGTTACCCGAAGATCACGCATCTTCAACAATGGGCTAGTTCTCTGAAAATGCCAAAGTTTTTTTGCTTTCTATCAGCGCTTTCCATGTTGCTGGGCGGCATTTGTCTAATTTGTGGATTTCTCACACTATTAGCAAGCGTAGCGATTCTAGGCTCGATGGCGTTTGCAATGTTTTTAGAGATTTCCCAAGGTTTGCCTTTTGTTGCTCGTGATCCATACTTAATTCCGCCTGACCAATATAAAGGTCCAAAAGGACAAGGCGAGCCGCCCAGTTGGGAGAAGGCGTTTATTTACTGCATAATGCTGATTACGATCGCAATTTTAGGTCCTGGTGCCTTCTCCCTGGATGCTTTGATTTTTGGACGATGAACGTTATTGCTCTAAGACTTGATGGATGCGCCGCTCCAAACGTTCAAGATCTAGCCCTCCTTCATCACGACTAATACGGCGCACGGTCGCGTTGACATTGCCCAGGTCAACCAATAAGTCTTGTAGAATTTCCTGCTGCTGACGCGCTTGAGTAACCTCACGCGGCTCCTGTACAAGATCGCGTACGATGGTGTCTTCAGCCCGTGAAGCAACAATTGGATCGATTTGCCCCTGGAGATGAATAAAAGTACGCCGTCCTGGTCCCCGCTCTTCCTCAATCGGTACCACTGCTGTTACTTGGTCGGAGCGTACATATTTGCCAAATCCCAAATGGACTAGTACTGATGACTGTATTCTCACTGCTATTAATAGTTCAATCAACTACTTACTATTATAGTTTGCACGCAGATTCACCCAGACATATAAGCCGAGCGGATCTTACCCTATCTAGGGTCGGTTCTCTTCTCCACTTGTGTTATTGTTAGTCAAGCTTCATCATCTGCCCAAGTAGAAATTGGTCGCAGAACTGTAGGAATTTCTAGTTGTGATCGCGGAAACTCCAGAATAGTTTCTCGAAAGCCGAGATAGCCAGACTCGCTAAAAGATAACAGCATCCTAGAGAACGCTATCCAGACTTCTGACTCGTATTCCCAGTCACGGTAGCGAGAAGCTTTTCCCGCGATTGAACGCAGTGCCCAGAAATAACTGTTTCGCACCACAGAACCGCCCTTTTTCAACTCCGGCAAATCCTCGTGGTTGAGAAAAAGAACCATGTTCTCAATTCTGGCTCTCATTAAGTTATCCTCAACTTGCGCACTCTTATATTGTGGTCAAGGATTTGCTTTGGCAGTTTGAGTCCCTAGTTTTAAGTGTGACAAGCTACACCTTAAACGTGTTAGTACACTAGCATTATTTGCTAATTTTAAGTACATCATTTCAGAAAAACAATATATGTCTAACTATTTAGTTACAGTTTCGACCCCTGATTTTAACCCCAGCCTGGTTTCTCCTAACCTGTCGCCCAATTTACCTAAAGCAGACGTCCCGATAAAACTGGGAGTTATGGCCTCTGGCAGTGGCAGCAACTTTGAGGCGGTGCAGAGCGCGATCGCCAATGGGCAACTCAATGCCCAGATTTTAGTGTTGATTTACAATAATCCAGAGGCAAAGGTTGCAGATCGAGCAGCTCGTTGGGGTATTCCATCTGTGTTGTTGAATCACCGCGACTTCCAGCATCGAGAAGATTTCGACCGCCAAATTGTGCAAACTCTGCAACAGTATGAAGTTGAATTGGTGGTTATGGCGGGTTGGATGCGACTGGTGACATCGGTGTTAATTGATGCCTTCCCCAATTGTATGATCAACATCCATCCTAGTTTGTTGCCCAGCTTTCGGGGAGTCAAAGCTGTAGAGCAGGCTCTCGCTGCTGGAGTGAAAATTACTGGCTGTACTGTCCATCTTGTATCTGTAGAAGTGGACAGTGGTCCAATTCTGCTCCAAGCTGCTGTACCAGTGCTGCCCGACGATACCTCTGAAACGCTTCACGCCCGAATTCAAGTTCAGGAACATCGCATCTTACCATTTGCGATCGCTCTGACTGCCTTCGAGGCCAGAAATTATCCAAAATCTAAGGCACTTTAACAATCAAAATGATAGAGAGTATTATTCTTATCGATTTGTGTAGGTGATTTGATTACATCAAATCACGAATTTTTCTGTCATGCTAACGTCACCAAGTGCGACTTTGACACTAAACTGTTCTCCAGGTTGACCGCTAAACTTTAACTGAATATAATTATCCGCGCGTCTTGCTTGCGCTTCTAGGAAAATCATTCCAGTTTCATCAAGCACCGTAAGTTGAAGCAGTGGTGGCAAATAGACTTGGCTACCTGTAGGATGTACCTGTAGGAAAATATCAGTTTTTTGAGCTGATTCCGGTTCAATTTCTAGGAATAGTGCTACTGAGTAGCCAGATAACTGCACTCCCAAATCGATGACCTTAGCCCCTCTAATTCTACCTTCTAAATGATGGGGATCAGTTTTTTCAAGATTATCAGTCCCTCTAAAACTGAAAGCCAGGTTTGTTTGTGCTGGAGCCAACAGCGCTTCTACTGGTTGCCAACCGCTCTCAAACATATGCAAAAGCCATTGGCTTAAGTTCACCGGAGTTTGGTGCTTTGCAACAGCTACGGACTGCCTGAGTTGATGCAAGTGAGCAAGCATTTCTTCTGGTGCCTGCAGTTGGGTAATGGGTAATTCCTTGACTGCTGTTTGAGCTGGCGCTCTTGAGTCGAGGGCGAAGCCTTGAGTAAATCCCAGTACTGTTGCTTCTCGAAATGGTTCATCCAATTGTACAACTATATACCCAACCCTATCTTCACAGACTTCTGGTGGCACATAGCAAATTTGCCAATCAGCTTTCATCGGGCGACATTCTAGGCGACCGACTCCAGTCACCTCTAGATCAGCAACATCGCTGCACAGACGTACAACCGGATGCCAGCTGTCGCTCGCTTCAAGGTTTGTAGGAATACCCATCATCTGCAAGTAGTCATTAACCACACATACGGCTATGGTATTCAACCAAACTTGCTCTGCCTTTCGCGGCGGTAACTTTACTGAGGCAAACTGTTGCGCTACCATACGCGCCTTCTGAGTAATTGGTAATGCTAAGGAAAAATTTTTTGTCTGACTTATGCTGTTAGCCATAATAAGGGTGATTCCCTGTACTGTTGTAGTCTTGTCATTTTCCCTATATATATCCTTGAGACTTGCCAAACTGGCGCAGGCGGGGAAAACACTGGCGCCGATAGAAACTGCTCAAAGTCGAAACAGAAAGACCGAATTGGGTAGCCACTGCTTCCCAGCTAGTTTCTGGAGGCAATCGTTGCAAGATCAAGACTTGACAAGTCACTTTTGGATGTCCTTGGATATGGATGCGGCGTAACTCTCCATCTGGATCGGTCTGAGCCCAATGCCTTGTAATTTCCAGAATTGGCGGAATATCGGCAGGCGCTTCCAGAGCTTCCATTACATCAATCGGTTCATAATCCTCCTTTGTCTTAGTAGTCGTTTGATTTTGGTTGAGCTGTACTTGGATGCGACCATCTTGAAGTCGCCGTTTGAGATAGGCATTAAGCCAAGTGATAACACTACTCAGGTTCCGGTCATATTTGTCAGCTGTAGTTGCTTCACAAAGATTGCGGCAGAAATAAATCCAGGTTTGTTGCAGTGCATCTTCATAGTAAGGAGAATTTTCTTTCCAGAGCTTGCCAGAACTAACAATCAGCCGAATTATCTGAGTTAAACTACGCTGGCGCTCGATACTGCTAGGTTTACACCTACAGGTTTCCTGCACCATCTGACGTAACCGCTCCTCCATTTCATCCACGGCAGACCTATCCTTAACTGCATACCCTATACACCTGCTTACTAATTACTTATCAGCACAAGCGGAAGAAATTGTGCAACCATTTGCTGACGCTCACTATGGATTCTTGGGTTCTAAGTGAGAAGACGCTCAAGGAGGGCTGAAAGTAAAGACTTGCCTCGTTTTCATTATGGACAAACTCGAAAAAGCCAAGATAAAACGGCAGTTTTTCTTGTGAAATGCCGCCTCGGAGGTCTCAGCCAAGAGCGCAACAAGGACCAAAATTCTTCGATGGTGTTGACAAATGCCTTTGCGACCTTTGGTAGGGTAATGTAAACTTTTTTAATTAAGTGCATATTTCCGGCTCTGAAGGCTGATAAAACATTAGAGCTTAGCAAATTTTAGCTTCTTCATGAACTGAAGTTGCTCTCGACACCGAAAAAGCATACTTGTAATCCTCAATCTGAAGAGCTGAAAGCTATTATGGAAAAGCTTTACGCTATAGTGCCATACTCTCTTGCTTGGTCACATTTCAGTTTAGTAAATATATTCGGATATTTAGCGAAAAAATCTGTAAAGCTGTGGCTTTAGATGGTAGGTAACTAGTGCCTTCATCCAAAAGTAAACTCCACCTCTCAATAACACATTGGAGTCATATATAGAAATGGAACTGCAACAACTTTCCTGAGTGAGAAAAGAGTTTTATCAGCAATTGCAGTAAGTTGAACCTGGCTGACTTACAAAACTACTGCAACGCGTAGCAGAAAGCTTTGCAGTCAAATCGAGACAAGATTTAGAAACTTGACCTGCATAAATCGTTTAAGGCTTGCATAATTACGATTTGTTGGTCTATCAGGAGTTGGACTATGATCTTTGGCAACGAGTGCATCCCAGTCTTGCAAGACTCATGTTGAGAATTGACCATTGAGGTAAGCAGTTCGCTGCTTCAACACCTGTGGAACATTGTCTCTTTCCCATTGCGCTCCGGATATCTTAATCCGCCGTCCTATCTGTTTGATAGTTGATT
>JAFAVL010000724.1 GCA_019242465.1 Chroococcidiopsidaceae cyanobacterium CP_BM_RX_35
TTCCCAATGTCGAGGACTTGTTGAAACCGATAACTTGCAGATGCTGCGTTCCCCTTTAAATTCGCTGTTGCACCGACTCCAACAGCCGTTAGACCTGACATTAGTAAAAAACGACGACGGGAGAAATTTGAAGAATTAGACATAGAGAAATTTTTCCTTGGTTTAGCACGACAAGTACGACGATTAAGCTGAGTTTGACGTTCTACTGTCCTAGCCAAATCTCAGACCTCAAACCTATTCGAGCAGTTCGCCAGACTAAACTACGGTATATTGAGCGACTTACTGTATTTTTGATTGTAAGAAGTATCTCATATGCCTACATCAAGCACAAGGGTTTTGTTGTTTCTCCTAATAGTGCGATCGCCATCTTTGAAGGTTGGAAGATTTATCAGGTTAGGCCGGCACCCTAGAGGGTGTTATGCACTTTTCGTTAAACTGAAGGCATGACTAGGAAAGGCATGGTTCAAATCCAGGGTAGTGATACGGAAGTAGTGGTGAGTTACAATTCTTGCCCTGTATAGGTTGTGGACAATTTTTGCTAATATAATTAATTCCTTATCAATCACCGATGAATTAGGATTTTTGATGGCAACTATTTTGGCATTCTTTCTTTCCTTGCCCATGGTGCTGTTTGCCAAAATAGCACAAGAGTCGGTAGATTTTCCCCTAGACAAGTATGAAGAATTTCCAGGTCGTGCCTGTCCTACCTGTGGTTCTGAGAATCTTATAAAGAATGGTTCAGCTCACAATGGCAAGTCAAAACATCAATGTAAAAGCTGTGGTCGCCAAGTCGTTGACAATCTCAGTAAAATCACTATTTTAAATAAAATAGAACAGTTGATTGATAGACTGCTACTTGAGAGAATATCACTGAGAGGAATTGCCAGAGTTACTCAGGTAAGTTGGTCTTGGTTACAAGATTATGTCAATCAAAAGCTAGCTCATACTCCGCGCCAGATCAACGTTCCAGGAAAATCACTAGGTAAATTGCCCATTGAATGTGACGAGATGTGTTCATTTGTTAATCGCAAGAAAAATGAGGTTTATATCTGGCTAGCGATTGACCGTAATTCTCGAAAAATTATTGGTTGCTATATCGGAGATAGAACGAGAAAATCAGCTCGTAAATTATGGGCTTCTTTACCAGAGGTTTATCAGCAATCTGCCTTTGCCTATACAGATTTTTGGCAGGCTTACAAAACAGTTATTCCTCATAAACGTCATCGAGCTGTTGGCAAGGAAACGGGTCTAACTAATCATATTGAAAGGTTGAATAATACCTTCATACAGCGGGTTTCTCGACTAGTAAGAGAAAGTCTATCATTTTCCAAAAAGCTGAACAATCACATTAGAGCGATTTGGTATTTCATTCATGGCTACAATGCAGAGCTGACACGGGTTTGAGCCTCACTACTACTTCCATACCACTACCCCGAATGGTTAGCCGAACTGTTGAGCTACGGACTGGTGCGGGGCAGTTTCATTCCTCCCTTACCCCAACGGGATTTACGCGACTTGACTCGACAACGAACAACGCTGATTCGAGAACGTGCCAGTGTGCTCAATCGATTACAGAAAGTCTTGGAATGGGCGAATCTGAAACTGGCATCAGTGGTCAGTGATATTGCTGGGGTTTCAGCCCGCGCCATGCTCAAAGCCCTGGTTGCCGGAACCGAAGACCCAGAAGCCCTAGCGGAACTCGCCAAAGGACGGATGCGCTCGAAGCAAGCCGACCTAATTGCCGCCCTGTCGGGTCGTGTACGGGAGCATCATCGATTCTTGATTCAGCAGCATCTGAAACATCTGGAATTTCTCGCTACCCAAATCAAACCCTTTGACGAGCGCGTTGAGCAGTTGCCAACCGCAACACCAGCCTGAGGTCGTAGCTCCTGCCGCTGCGGTTGCATCGACATCTGAATCAGACACCCCTCCTCTACCGCTAGCGTGGCAGCAAGCGATACCGCTACTCGACACGATTCCAGGCATTGCTCGCCAAAGTGCCAAACTATTGCTGGCAGAAATTGGTAGCGATATGCGGCGGTTTCCCAGTGCGGCGCATCTGTGTAAGTGGGCAGGGGTTTGTCCGGGCAATCATGAGAGTGCGGGCAAACAGTCCTCTGGCAAGACTCCGCTCGCCAATCGCTGGTTGCGGAACATCTTGGTTCAGATGGCGAACGCCGCTGTGCGCTGCAAAGCCTCTTATTTTGCTAGCGTCTATCGCCGACTGGCTCCGCGACGTGGACACAAACGCGCTATTGTTGCTGTCGCGCATCGACTGCTGCTCGCCGTCTATCACATCCTCAAACAACACCAACCCTACCGCGACTCCCGCAAGGCTCATCTTGGACAACATCGACAACAGCTCATCGTGCAAGCTTTGCAGCATCCGATAGAGCGGTTGGGATATCAGGTTCATTTGACTCCCATTGCCACCTCTCAACTACCTACCTAATCCTCTATTTTCAAAGCAGGTTCCCATACTCAGCGGAGTATATTTAAGCAGATTTATTTTGATGCACTTAGCCATATTCAGTAACTCTTTCAAGAAAAATATCAGAGAACCAATACATTTTGATTTTTTTGTTACTTGGACGACATTTAAATTTAATCTTATTTGTTGTTCAAGTGACAGCAAAAAAATTAACAGTAATTTACACTCCTAATTGAACTCATCAATGGCACTCAACTCAAACATATGGCTGACATAGTCGATACCGCTGTTAACGCTGGTTCTTTCAACACTTTAGTGACTGCTGTCAAAGCTGCTGGTTTGGTAGACACCCTGAAGCAACCTGGTCCATTTACTGTTTTCGCACCGACAGATGATGCCTTTGCCAAATTGCCTGCTGGAACGGTAGATTCTCTACTCAAAGATATTCCCCAACTCAAAAAAATTCTGACTTACCATGTCGTCTCTGGCAAAGTCACAGCAGCCGATGTGGTTAAGCTCACATCAGCCAACACGGTCGAAGGTTCATCAGTCAACATCAATGCCTCCAATGGGGTTGTAAAAGTCAATGCGGCAACAGTCGTCACACCTGATGTCACCGCTGACAACGGCGTCATTCACATTATTGATTCGGTACTCATTCCACAATAAGCTCCTCAGATGCAGAATTCCCCCTAGCTCTGAGCCAGGGGGAGATTGAGATGGGAACAACACAAATCTCGCCGCCCAACTACCGCAGCTAGCGCTGATTTTAGGTCCGAGTCATGATTCCTGCGGGTCGGATGGCATCTTCTAGATCCGCCCCCCGCAGGTTTGCTCCCTCCAGGTTAGTATCGGTGAGATTTGTCTTCTCCAAGTCTGCCTCCTGGGTTGTGTTGCAAAAACAGGAGCAACAGGTGGTAGGGTGAAAAATTAGTCTGTTCGCTCCCGTGGGTTGTGTTGCAAAAAGTTGTTAAGGACAGACTCCTCCTTGAAGAGGGAATTAATTATGCAACCACTCCAAAGATTTCAGCAATGAATTTCACCCGTTTTCTGACGGCTCCTTTTTCAACTTTCTTCACTTGTCATTTCTTCAACATGTGCATAGTTTCGTAGCCTTTAATTGTTCGTAGTGCCGTGTTGAATGATTTAAATCCTCTTCATTCAACTCAATGGCTCAACCCGAAAATATCGAGACGAAGGCATTCAGGCTAAAGTGTTTTACCAACTGAATAATGTCTTGAGGCAAATTGGCGACTTCTCCCCACAACTGACTGTTTATGAGTTTTCAACCGCTCAAGAAATTAATGCTGTGGACCGAAACGCCTAATTCCAAGCTAAAGAATTCAAATAATCTATGGTGATTAATTAAGCAAAACTCAAGGCTCTAATTATCAGATAACATAACTAGCCTACAACTTGACCTGACAATTCCTATGAAATCCCTCTGCCTCATATCCGCTTCGTTCGTTGCTGTCCTAGCGACTGTCGGCTCGGCGTTCTCTCAAACCATTAACCCGCCCCAACAGCAGATCGCCTTGGCGGGTTCGCCCTTTGCTGTGACCACTTCTACCGATGGCCAGTATGTCTTCGCTTCCCTTAGCGGAGCCGCAAACGGCATTGCTATCCTAAAGCAGAGTCGAGGTTCCGCCACGCTTATACGGGTACTTCCCACAGGTGGCGGCACTTTCGGCTTAACCGTAACCCGCGATGGACGCTACCTGTTGGATACGGTCCAACCAATCGGCAATGCGACTAGTCCACAGGGTGTGCAAATCATCGATATACAAAAGGCAATCGCCGGACAATCCAATGCGATTCTGGGCACTGTGCCAACTGGCGATGGCTCCGGTCCGATTGAGGTTGGGCTTTCCGTCGACAATCGCTTCGTCTTCGTCTCCAACGAGGACCAAGAAACGGTCAACGTGATCGACTTCGCGAACGCAGTGGCATCCGGCGGGAGCGCAAGCTCGATCGTTGGCGCAATTCCGGTTGAACAATTGCCGGTTGGGCTCGCATTTTCCGGCAACGGCCGTTATCTCTACATCACGAATGAAGAGGCCAATCCGACCGATCCTGGTTACAATCCCGCCGCCTGCAATATTCCTAATGGGTCCGGCGGTACCAGTCCGGCTCCCGAGGGCACACTGACTGTGGTTGATGTGCAGAAAGCCGAGACCGCTCCAGCCCAGTCCGTTCTGGCGACCGTTTATGCTGGGTGCTCGCCAGTGCGCGTGGTTCTGTCCCAAGACAGCGAGATCGCCTGGGTCACTGCTCGCGCTGCGGACGCCGTCCTCGCCTTCAGCACCCGGGCCCTACTCGAAAGCGGGCATCAATTGCCAGCACTCCTGTCGACTACGCCAGTTGGCACCGCGCCAGTTGGCATCCAGGTGTTCGACCATGACCGTTTCATAGCTGTGGCGAACTCGAACCGCTTCACGTCCGGTGGAACCGGCACAGTGAGTATTCTTGATTACGCCAAAGCTCTCAACGGCATGGGCGATGCCGCAACCGTTGGAACCTTCACTGCGGGGGAGTTCCCTCGGCAGTGGGCCCTGTCTCCGGACGGCGAATATCTGTACCTCACAGAATTTTCCTCCAACATTCTCGCCATTTTCCCCGTGCACGCCCTGGTCAAAGAAGTTAGTGCTAACCCTTACAACTTTCGCCCAAGTTTCGAAGATAAATGGAAGCGTAATAAAAAGGTTGTAACTAAGCTGCTACTCCAAGAGCGGAGAGGACTACCTCTTGCTGCTGTTCATTCCATTCATTGCTTTCCATCTTCGCCCTGATCTGCAAAACATTATGTGCTCCTTTTCGAGTCCACTGCATTTTTCCTGTTCTTTTATGTCTAGGATTAATTAGGGACTCAACATGAGATTCAGCGACTTGACTCGTATAAGTCTGATGAGATTGTTGGCGTTGTTCATAGTTGATGATATATGACTGATTGCGGTGGATATAGTCATAGAGCCTTATTGTCTTATTGTCGAGTGCATCCCAGTCTTGCAAGACTCATGTTGAGAATTGACCATTGAGGTAAGCAGTTCGCTGCTTCAACACCTGTGGAACATTGTCTCTTTCCCATTGCGCTCCGGATATCTTAATCCGCCGTCCTATCTGTTTGATAGTTGATT
>JAFAVL010000804.1 GCA_019242465.1 Chroococcidiopsidaceae cyanobacterium CP_BM_RX_35
GTAATCAATACCAAACTTAGGGAAAGTGAAAAAAGGCTAAGTCAAGTCAATGATGAACTAGAAATCAGGGTTCAGAAGCGGACTTCTGAGTTAACAAAAATCAATGAGTCACTTCAATCTGAAATTGCCGAACGCCATCGAGTTGAAGAAGAGCTGCAGCTCAGTGCCACTCAGATAAAAGCATCACTTGCAGAAAAAGAAGTGTTATTTAAGGAGATTCATCACCGAGTCAAAAATAATTTACAGATTATTTCTAGTCTGCTTAATCTCCAAGCAGAGTACATCCATGACAAACGTGATTTAGAACTTTTTAAAGTTAGTCAGAAGCGGATTGAAACGATGGCTCTTATCCACGAGAAACTTTATCAATCCAAAGACCTAGCGCGAATTGAATTTTCCGAGTATATCCAAGATCTAGTATCTAGTCTGGTTTGTTCATATGAAGTGAATTCCTCTACTATTCATCTCGAAATGAATACTGAGCAAGTTCTCCTAGGTTTGGATACAGCAATTCCTTGTGGCTTAATTATTAACGAACTTGTTTTAAATTCTTTAAAACATGCTTTTCCAGATGGAAGACCAGGTGAAATTCATATTAGCTTTCATGTAGAAAGCAATAATAAAATTATACTTATTATCAGCGATAATGGAATTGGGTTTCCTCCAGGTATTGACTTTAGAGATACAGAATCACTAGGGTTGCAACTAGTCAACAGTTTAATTTGTCAGATTAGTGGTCATATCAGAATGAAGGTTAATCAAGGTACAGAATTTCAAATCAATTTTCCTATTTAATTAACTAAGTAATTTTTTTTTGAAGGAACAATGGTAATACCTCGACGCACAGGCTGAACAGGATTTCTACTAGCAAATGATAGCCTAAAGCGTGACAAAATTGTGGCTAGTACTAATTTCATTTCATACATCGAAAATGCCATCCCGATGCAACCGCGACTGCCACCACCAAAAGGTAAATACTCATATGGTGAAAACTTGCATTGTAAAAAGCGCTCTGGCTTAAATTGCTCTGGCTCTATATAAAGTGCTTCTCGTCTGTGAGCTAGATAGATGCAAGGAATTAAAACCGTACCGATATCAAACTTGTAGCCCCCCACCTGCAACGGCTCCTTCACCATCCGAGGTACGCAAATCAAACCAATGGGATAAATTCGCAGCGTTTCCTGACAAACTGCAGAAAGGTAGGGGAGTTGGGTAACTACCTCTGGATTTAACTCACCCTCTAAGGGTTCTAGTTCTTGCATCAGCTTTGTCAGGACAGGCTCTGTTGAGTGAATCAAGTAAAACGCCCATGCTAGGGCAGCTGCTGTTGTCTCATAACCCAATAGCAACAGTGAGACTAATTGATCCCGTAACTCAACGTCTGTCATCTGCCGCCCGTCCTCGTCGCGGGCTAACATCAGCATGGTGAGAATGTCGCTACGCTCATCTGTTACTAATCGCCGTTGGGCAATCTCTGTATAAATCAGATTGTCAATTCGTTTTCGATGTCGCAAAAAGTGTCCCCACGGACTCCACGCACCTAAATCTTGTTGTAAGGGTGGAAAGAAAAATAGGCTGGAGTATAAGGGAGTTGTCACATCTTCTAGTAGTGAACTTAGCAATTCTTGCAATTGTTGGTATCGCAAACCGGGGTTGTTCCCAAATACAACCTGCAAGATGATTTGCAGGGTAACGTCTGACATAAACTGCTGAATTGATATGGAGGCACCTACCGTCCATTGAGCTGTAGCTTTCTCAGTAATTTGGCAGATTAATTGTCCGTATGCCTTTAGGCGATCGCCATGAAAGGGGGGTAGAAGCAATTGACGCTGCCGCTGGTGCGATCGCCCCTGCTGTAAAATTACGCTCTTTTCCCCCATTAATGGTTGAAAGACGTGGGTTGCTTTACCGAAATCAAGTTGCTTTGCAGGCAGGGAAAAAATTTCTTGAATTGCCTGGGGATGGCTAAAAAATACCACTGGTGGAGAATTTAAACCAAGTACCCGCAAGGTGAAGGTATCTCCGTAGCGTTGGGCACAGGTATCCAGAAATTTGGTAGGTTGAGCAATTAAGTGAAGTGTTTGCACCCAAAATGGTGTCTGGGGACCAGCAGGTAACTTCATTTTCTCTAATATGATTCTCTTGTCGGAATCTTACCACAAATTTATCTATGGCATTCTTATTGGATTTGTGCATAGTATTTTTTTGACGAACCGCCAAGAGTGACAAACGCGTTGCCGGAGGTGTTAGACGCCAAGGACGCCAAGGGCAAGAGAGGAGAGTCTTGAACTCCTACACAATTTGATGAAGTTAACTATTATTCATAACACTCATAAACAATTTCTTGAAACTCTCTATCTTTTCTCTTGGCTCAGGAGCGTCTTGGCGGTTTTAAAAAATCTTAATAAGTGCCTATTTAATTATCTAATTGAGGCAGAAAGTAGAAATGATACATCTTGTTACAGTACAATTGTAAAATATTTGTTAAATCAATTGAGATAGTATATTCACACTGATTAGAAAGGAAACTCAGCATGACTGCATCGACTCAAGAGGCAAAAGTAGCAACTCCAGATTTTAGCGAAGGGATTCAGTATTTTGGCGAGGCTCTGGCTGGATTTGAGACTTATGGCAAAACACCAGTAATTGCCAAAAATAGTGTTGCTATCAGCGATCCTGCCGATCCAACAGCTGTATTTCAAACTTTAATTGCTGCTGATGCCTTGCGCTACCTAACCCTGCAAATTACTGCGAGCAAAGCCTCTGGACACCCTGGCGGATTTGCTAGTCAAGTTGAAGCCTACGCTGCCTTGGTCATGTTGGGTCATAAGAATATTATCACCGAAGTTGGGCATCACGCCCCTGGGTTTTACAGCGCCATGTTCCTCGATCGCTCTCTAGAAGATATGGGGATTACAACAGTCCAACAACTACGCGATCGCTACCGGGAAAAACACGGGCTATTGGGACACCTCTCCGGCTACATTCCTGGTATTCTCGCCCCCGCTGGTCCTTTGGGACAAGGACAACACTTTGCCATGGCAGCAGCCCGACTTCATCCTGATAAGCTGTTTCCCTTTACTGTTGGTGATGGGGGCTTAGGCGAACCCTATGTGATGAGCAGCATGGCTCATTTTCACACTGCTTATCCTGGCGTGACTAA
>JAFAVL010000821.1 GCA_019242465.1 Chroococcidiopsidaceae cyanobacterium CP_BM_RX_35
TCTTCCTCGACTAGAGTCAGGAAACAAGAAAACGTCTGACATTTTCTTCCCCTACTCCCCTACTCCCCTCAGAGTCCCAACTGTTTCCCGCGTTTGTATTGCATGTAGGCAGCGAAAAATAGTCCAGATAGGGTGATGAAGACTAGACCTAGCACAATGCCATCAAGCAATGGTTCAACCACGTTAAATCTCCTTAGTAAACGTTTGTTACCTGTGTTCCTCATCTTACCGCGGAAGGCGGTCAGCGCAGGCACCGCCAATGCACAACGGTGGTGTACCGTTGACTGACTACGCAGCACCAATGCTTGCCGACAACATCAAGAACTTTTAAG
Organism: Chroococcidiopsidaceae cyanobacterium CP_BM_RX_35; assembly: GCA_019242465.1. Next base: position 333 of record JAFAVL010000821.1, read on the forward strand.
CTATGTGTATGAAAGCAAAAATTTTTGTACATCTTGACTTTTACTGTAAACCTTTTGGATAAACAGCTTTTCGAACCCGAAGCTCTGATTCAGCGGCTCGCTTTACTCTTTATGGCGGCACTGTTAGCTATTTTATTAACCATTTTTAGCATTCACCTGATTCGAGTCTCCGATCCGTATGTTAAGAGCGTTCTATCACTACCAGGAAATGCAGTCCAAGGTCATGCTATTTTTCAAATGAACTGTGCAGGTTGTCATGGCTGGTTAGCAGATGGTAGGGTTGGTCCTAGCCTCCAAGGTGTTTCAAAGCGGAAGTCTCGCTTCGGTCTCATCCATCAGGTTACAAGTGGCGACACGCCCCCCATGCCTCAGTTCCGACCCAATCCCAAAGAAATGGCAGACCTGTTGAGCTACTTGGAAACTCTTTGACATTCGAGTGCCGACCGACCTGGAGTTTAAATGAACTGTCTAAGGTGTAATTCTTCTAAGAGCCGCAAGTTCAATTATAAAGATGGAAAGCAAAGATTTGGAGGTAATGAGTGCGGTCACATTTAGAGAGAATCATCTACTGTAGTGCCTACCTTCTCCACGTCAGTTGGCTTGTAACTTCCAGTCAACACACGTTACGTATGTTGCCTTGTCTGCATAAGGATAAGATGGATTAATTGGACCACAGCCAACATCTAGTAACCGTTCCGATCGTTCTGGCAATAATGAATAGATAATTGATTGTCTATTTTTCGTGTTTTGGCTCATATTCTTAATAATAGAGATATCAAAACCGAAACCATCCGGCGGGATCTGCGTTTGCCACATCTGGGAAAGAATCGCAGATTTGCTATTCTAGCGACAATCGATTTTACCGTCTGCTATGTTTCTTTTCCTGATAAAAATGCAGAACTGATGGAATTAGAGAAATAATAACAATTACAACTATAATTGGCAGTAGAAATTTATCAACATCGATCACTTTACCGAGGAATAGTCCTAGACAATAGCCAAGCAATACCATACCAAACGTCCAAAGAAAACCTCCAATTATGTTATATTTTAAGAATACTTGATATGGCATGGTGCTTAGACCGGCAACAACTGGCGCAAAAGTACGCACGATAGGCATAAACCGAGCTATGACAATAGTTTTCCCTCCTTGCTTTTCATAAAACCTTTGGGCTTTAAGCAAGTGCTTCTTTTGAAACAGCCACGAATTATCTCCTTGGAACAAACGGCGACCAAATCTTGCTCCAAACACATAACCTACGTTATTTCCTAAAACAGCACAGATGAATGTGCCTATCATCAAAATCCAAATATTTAGTAAACCTTTATACGCTAAAAACCCAGCTGTAAAAAGTAAACTGTCCCCTGGCAAGAAAAATAAAAAGCAGGATTCAGAAAATATAATTGCCAACAATCCTAAATAACCAAATTCTCTAAGGAGATATTGTGGCTCAAGCAACTGGGAAAGGTGCATTTCATACCCTCTTTACAGATAGAATATCGTAGCACGAGCGTTCTTGACCCTAGATGAAGATAAGGCGGAGCCAACGCAGCTCCTGGAGGGAACCTCCAGGAGAACGCCGAGGAAATCAGAGGACGTTATTTCCCCTTATCCTTCTTCAATTAGGTCCCAGAAGCCCAAGAGTTAGTGTACTCTATCTGTGCTGGGGTGAGGGTATCAATAGTAATGCCCATTGCCTGTAACTTCAAGCGGGCAATCTCTTGATCAACCTCAGCTGGAATTGAGTGGATGCCGGGTTTTAGCTTACCTTGATTTTTCACCAGATACTCACAAGCCAGCGCCTGGTTTGCAAAGCTCATGTCCATTACCGCACTGGGGTGTCCTTCAGCTGCGGCTAGGTTAATCAAACGTCCTTCGCCTAGAACCACGACTGATTTACCACTTGGCAGCCGATACTCTTGAGTGAAGTTCCTTACTGTACGCACCTCCGTTGCCTCGGCACCTAGGGCTTTAAGGTCAATTTCAATATCAAAGTGACCAGAGTTACAGACAATCGCTCCATCTTTCATCACAGCAAAATGCTCGGCGCGAATTACGTGCTTGTTGCCTGTGACAGTGATAAAAAGATCGCCAAGGGGAGCTGCTTCAGCCATCGGTAGCACTCGGAATCCATCCATCACTGCTTCAATTGCCCGGACTGGATCGACTTCCGTCACAATCACATTAGCTCCCATTCCACGTGCTCTGAGGGCTGTGCCTTTGCCACACCAACCATAACCAGCAACGACAGCTGTTTTTCCTGCCAGCAAAATATTAGTAGCGCGGATGATGCCATCTAGCGTTGATTGACCAGTACCATAGCGGTTATCAAAGAAGTGCTTGGTGTCGGCATCATTGACATTCATTGCCGGGAATGTCAGCACTCCGTCGTTGAACATCGCTTTTAGCCGGACAATGCCAGTTGTCGTCTCTTCTGTCGTGCCGATCAGATCAGCAATTTGGTGTTGTCGTTGCTGCACTAGGGTAGCAACGACATCACTACCGTCGTCAATGATGATGTTGGGACGGTGATCTAAGGCAATCTGTAGGTGCCGATGATAGGTTTCGTTATCTTCGCCTTTGTAAGCGAAGACTGGAATCTCATGATCAGCAACCAGGCTAGCAGCTACGTCGTCTTGGGTTGAAAGAGGGTTACTGGCGATGAGCAGGGCATCGGCACCAGCAGCTTTGAGGGCGATCGCCAGGTGAGCTGTTTCTGTTGTCACGTGGCAACAAGCTACCAAGCGAACCCCGGAGAGCGGTTTTTCACTGGCGAAGCGATCGCGGATTTGCCGCAAGACGGGCATTTCTCTCCCAGCCCATTCAATACGTTGTCTACCGAGCGGTGCGAAGGAAAGATCTTTGACTTCGTGCTTTAACCGACTAGGAGTTACGGTCATAAAAAAGTAGTTTCCTCAAATAAACTGGACTGAGCGGTCTAACACAGTTTAACTGCTTTCTTCTTTTGCTATGTAGCTCGGCGCTATTTCTTTTTGCGATTTCCGCCTCAGCTACTTGTTGGACAATATTGTCATATGAAATTAGTAAAGGCAACCAATATTCTGCTATACTTTATTTATAATGGGAATATTGCCGAAAAAAATAAAATCAACCATATTCTCATTATAAAGCTATTATACACGCTTTCGCTGCCATTTCATATCCCCTGACAATGATGAATGCTGGCGCTGAAGGGAGGAAAAGCAATGAAAATTATGAATCGCGATACTTGCTCAACAGGCTGTAGCGGAGGTTGACAAAGATTAGGTGATCGCAACAATGTAGAAATCACAGATAATCGTAGCTACAGTGTAACTCTCAGCATACGGTGAAAAGCAAGCGTCGTACACCTCGACCAGTGCGGATTGTCAAGCGGGATGGGCGGTTAAACATTGAAGGATTGGGCGCATGGTATTCCTACTGGCGCGACCCATATCACTTGTTGCTCACCATTCCTTGGACTGGGTTCCTGGCGCTAATTGTTGCCGGGTATTTCGCTACCAACTTCTTGTTTGCTCTAGTCTACTTAGCAGGTGGAAATTGCATCGCGAATGCTAGACCTGGCTCTTTGACTGATGACTTCTTCTTCAGCGTCCAGACTTTGGCTACCATCGGCTACGGCACGATGTATCCACGGACATACTATGCTAATTCCGTGATGACGATTGAAGTCCTAGTTGGTATGTTAGGGGTTGCTATGGCGACTGGGCTGGCATTTGCCCGGTTTGCTCGACCTACTGCTCGCGTGCTTTTTAGCCGTGTAGCAGTGATTGCACCCCAAGATGGCGTGCCAACCTTGATGTTTCGAGCCGCGAACGAGCGCCGTAATACAATCTTGGAGGCACAAATGCAGGTGCGTTTAGCGTGTGATGAAGTGACTCAAGAGGGTCATTTTATGCGCCGATTTTACGAACTCAAGCTTGTGCGCAGCCACAGTCCGCTCTTTGCGTTGAGCTGGACAGTAATGCATCGCATCGACGAGAATAGTCCTCTTTACGGAGCCACTCCCGAGTCACTAGCAGCAGCGGAAGCCGAACTTTTGGTGACGATGAATGGAATTGATGAAACAGTTGTCCAGACGATCCACACCCGTCACACCTATGCCGCTCAGGAACTCTTATGGAACATGAATTTTGTGGATATCCTATTCAAGGATAAAGACGGGCAACGCTGCATTAACTATACTCGCTTCCACGATGTTACAGCCGTGCAGTCAGGGTCAGAATCAGCTCGATATTAAGATTTTCTTGTGCGCTCCCGTACAGCTTTAGCGTAAGTGCTATCATCTTTTACTAAAGCTAGGGGTGTCTGGAATAACCAGGCTGAGATAGTCCCTTAGAACCTGAGTCCGGGTAATACCGGCGGAGGAAAGCTGTTTATTAGAGGATTTACTTATCATGCGGACAGCATGGATTGCTAAACGTCGCGGGCAGGAGAGCAACGTCTCTCAAATGCATTATGCCCGTCAGGGTGTAGTTACTGAAGAAATGGACTACGTCGCTCAGCGGGAAAATCTGCCATCTGAGCTGATTCGAGATGAAGTGGCGCGGGGGCGAATGATCATCCCTGCCAACATCAACCACCCCAATTTGGAGCCAATGTGCATTGGAATTGCCTCCAAATGTAAGGTTAATGCTAATATTGGAGCCTCCCCTAACTCTTCCAATCTGGATGAAGAGGTCGAGAAGCTGAAACTGGCAGTGAATTATGGGGCAGATACGGTTATGGACCTGTCTACAGGCGGCGGCAACCTGGATCAGATCCGTACTGCCATCATTAACGCTTCTCCCGTACCGATTGGCACAGTACCAGTATACCAAGCCTTAGAAAGCGTCCACGGCACAATTGAAAAGCTGACACCGGATGACTTCCTCCACGTAATTGAGAAGCACGCTCAACAGGGAGTAGACTATCAAACCATTCATGCAGGAATCTTAATCGAGCATTTGCCTTTAGTCAGAGATCGCCTCACGGGGATTGTCTCACGCGGTGGCGGAATTCTCGCCCGGTGGATGCTCTATCACCACAAGCAAAATCCCCTTTACACCCACTTCCACGACATTATCGAGATTTTTCAAAAATATGATGTGTCCTTCAGCTTGGGTGACTCCCTACGTCCTGGTTGTACCCACGATGCCTCTGATGCCGCTCAACTGGCTGAGCTGAAAACTCTGGGACAACTTACTCGTCGGGCTTGGGAACACGACGTGCAGGTGATGGTAGAAGGTCCAGGGCACGTACCAATGGACCAAATCGAATTCAACGTGCGCAAGCAGATGGAGGAGTGTTCAGAAGCCCCCTTCTACGTCCTTGGACCACTTGTAACAGATATTGCCCCCGGTTATGACCATATTACCTCAGCGATTGGGGCAGCTCTAGCTGGGTGGTATGGTACGGCTATGCTCTG
>JAFAVL010000507.1 GCA_019242465.1 Chroococcidiopsidaceae cyanobacterium CP_BM_RX_35
CACGTTCCAGAAGTCTTAACCACTAATCTAGAACACTACCAGAATCTGAAAGCAGTCAAGCATTGGAACTCAATACTCTTTAGATAGAACAGTGGTGTTCTAGATTTGTTGCTCTTAGCCTGAAGGATTTACATATTAAACGTTTCAGGAGTCTTAACCACTAATCTAGAACACTACCCATAAATAGAAACCAAGGATTTGTCTCATGTCTACTGATCGCCTCCTGACTTTTGATGAAGCGCACTGGAGCGCCGTAGCAGCAAACTACGAGCGCTATGCCGAGCCCCATACAGCGCAGTTTGCGAGGGAGGCGCTGTCGCTGGCGGGCGGGGTCCGATATGGTGAGCGTGTGCTTGACGTAGCAGCCGGGACGGGCGCTCTGTCGCTTCAGGTCGCTGAGGCGGGCGGTCGCGTACTCGCGATCGACTCCTCACCCGCTATGGTGGCACGCCTACGTGAGCGAATGCAGCTCTTCGCCAGGTGCGAAGCGCGAGTGATGGACGGGCAGGCGCTAGAGCTGGAGGACGCGACTTTCGACGCGAGCTTCTCTGTCTTTGGCATTATAGGGTTCCCCGACTGGCAGCGCGGTATGAGCGAGCTTGTCCGTGTGACACGGTCTGGCGGTAGGGTGATCGTGGTAACCTGGGAGAATCCTGAGGGTGCAGGTCCAATGCCGCTCTTCATGCAGGCATATCGCCACGCCTTCCCGAAGGCAGCGATCCCATCGCCGCCACCAGGCATGTCGGTTCTAGGATCGCTGGAGGCTCTGAAGATAGAGATGGTCAAGGCTGGGTGCGGTGAGGTCACGGTACACGCGATCAACCGCGACTGGAGCGAGCCGTCGGTGGACCGCGTCATGGGTGACATCGACCAGATCTTGGCACTGCACCCGCTCTACGCGGCGCTGGACGACGGCGGGCGTGCCCGCTTAAGGGAACCATTGCGAGCTGCCTTCGAGACCTACACTGAACCAGACGGAGCCTTGCAAATCCCTGGGACGGCGAACGTGGCGGTCGGACACAAACTCTATTGAGGCAGGTCAGATGAGATTGGCTGTGCTTGCAAAAGGCGCATCATTACCTCACCGCATTTAACCTGGATTTCTCATGGGGTAGAGGACAATAAAGGAACTGAACTGGGAGAATGCAAGCATGACAAAGCTCCCTTGCAGTTTCAGAGTATGGTCCCAACAAAAACCGAGTCGCAACCCGGAACCTATCAGTTTGGTCAAGTAGGACATCGCCAAGTCGTTGCTGATTTTAGTGGCGGTCGGATCACTTCTGATGCTGGATTGGTCTTGATTGCCCAACTTGACCAACACTACCGGATCACCCAACGGTTGGCTGAGTGTTTTGAAGACCATCGGGACCCAAAGCGAGTGCAGCACTCATTGGAGGCTCTGATTGCTCAAAGGGTGTACGGCTTGGTTCAAGGCTATGAAGACCTCAATGACCATGACTGTTTGCGCTCTGATCTGATGTTTAGCATTGCCGTGGGCAAACTAGAAAGTCAGCATCCCCGATGCGCTCCCTTAGCAGGTAAAAGTACTCTCAATCGTTTAGAGCAAGCTCCTAGCTCCAAGGATATCAGCTCTCAAGATCGTTATCTGCGCGTGGCTGTCAAACTAGGAGCAATTGACCAACTGTTGATTGATTTGTTCTTCGACTTGTCTGGTCCACCTCCAAAGAGCATCTTTATTGACATGGATGTGACGGACGATCCTGTACACGGGCAACAAGAGCAAGCCTTCTTCAATGGCTACTATGACCATGAGTGCTATGCTCCCCTACTGATTTTCTGCGGTCATCACTTACTTGCAGGCAAACTCCGTCCCAGCAATGTAGACCCAGCGGCAGGAGCGTTGGAAGAGTTACAACGGATTATCCCTCAAATTCAAAAACGTTGGTCAAAGACTCAGATTATCGTGCGCGGTGACAGTGCCTATGCACGGGACGAGATCATGAGTTGGTGTGAGGAACACGGCGTAGACTATGTGTTGGGACTTCCGGGTAATGAGCGATTGCAGCGCATGACACATGATCTGGAAGGCAAAGCCAAAGTAGAATTTGAACGCTGTCAGACCGTTGAGCCTCCCTTGCAACCCACACCCTGGTTTCGTTCCCTCCACTATCGCACCTTGGATTCATGGAGCCGCTATCGACGGGTAGTATGCAAACTCACTTATGATGCTAATGGTGCTAAACGCCGCTTTGTCGTCACCTCCCTATCCGCTCATCAGGTCACTCCCAGTTCTCTCTACACCGACTACTACTGTCAGCGGGGAGACATGGAGAACCGGATCAAGGAACATCAACTAGACTTATTCAGCGACCGCACTTCAGCTCATGTCTTCGATAGTAACCAATTGCGGCTGTGGCTTTCCTCGGTTGCCTACGTCTTAATGCAGGCGTTGCGGCAACACTGTCTAAACAAAACTGAATTAGCCACTGCACAGCTCGGCACCATCCGTACCAAACTGCTGAAGTTAGGGGCACAAATCCGTATCAGTGTTCGTCGGGTCCTGATTGCTATTAGCAGTAGCTATCCCTTTCAGGCGGTCTTTGCTATTGCCTACAGCCAGCTTCAAGCTTTTTCTAATACAAGTTGAGCCGACCTACTTCTGCTTCTAACTCTTCAGATTTTATAACCTACTGGTCCTCCACCTCTGACCAGCGCTTTCTCATAGCTGAATTTGTATTCCACCCATCTCCAGCAGTTTATTAACCCGGATTTCTCACAAACCTTTGGAAATCGATCAATTTTACTGACTTATTCTTCAGTTTTAGCTTTCTTCAAGAATTGGCTGAATTTTCCAACAAACGAACTCATTAATTAAGTAAAATTTGCCAGGTTTGCCAAGTGTAGGACAACCAATAGACGAATAAATGCACTTTGAAGACCAATTTGTCCATGAAAAACTCTGGTCAGAGGTCAACCAGTAAGAAAGCGCAAATAATAGATGACAACAGGTACAAGTTGACTCAGCTGGTATTAGGTAACGACTGCAATTTCCTGTAAGCAGTAGCAAAAACTGTTTGACAGGGACAGGCACTACTGATAGCAATCAAGACCCGGCGAATGCTGATGCGGATTTGCGCCCCTAACTTCAACAGTTTAGTACGGATGGTGCCGAGTTGTGCAGTGGCTAACTCAGTTCGGTTGAGGCAGTGTTGGCGCAACGCCTGCATCAAAACATAGGCAACGGAGGAAAACCATAGCCGTAATTGGTTGCTATCGAAGGCATGAGCTGAGGTGCGGTCACTGAATAGATCAAGTTGGTGTTCCTTGATCCTATTTTCCATATCTCCACGGGGACAGTAGTAGTCGGCGTAGAGAGAACTAGGGATGACTTGACAAGAAGGTAGTGAAGTGACGACAAAGCGGCGCTTGGCACCATCAGCGTCATAGGTCAGCTTACACACTACCCGCCGACACCGACTCCATGAATTCAAAGTGCGGTAGTGAAGGGAACGAGAAAGCGGAATAGATTATTGTGCTATCTTAGCTTTGGCAATAAACAATGCTTTTCAGTTGTTTTATTGAGAATGCAATGGCTGGGAAGTGCATTTTGCGTAAGTCATTCTCAATAATTTTCGCCATTCTCAACTAAAAAAACCAGCATACTAATCTATTCCGCTCCCATCGGATACAATCTCCCACTCCAAATTGCTGGTTTTCAAAAAGTTATAAGTCTCATGGTCATTAATATTTGTATCACTAAGTTCCAGATTGTAGAAATCAATCGAATCATCATCAAAGTATGGTCCAGCATGCCAAGTGCCAATATCTAACTTGATGAAACAATCTCCTGGAATCCGAAAGGCAGCAATTTCCTCTATTATTGGTTGGGATGCTTCTGTGGGTGGAGCAACGGCTATTAACCATTCCTTACCTTCTAGTGAGCCTAAACATTGGGTGCACTGGCGATGACGTGTAATGGTGTGAAACTTACGACCTCTATGATGAAGACGCATAATATAGAAGCGAGGAACACCGTTGTGCAGGACTAGCTGTGCGTCATCTGAGTCAAATGATCTGCCTTCATTGGTAGCAGAAATCACCTGACCATAACGATGAAAACTCTCTTTGGTTATCCATTGAGTAGTCAGTTGTTTCAGTAAAGGTGTTGGAATCATAACTTGTAGGAATCAAAAATCGGTTGTGTTGCAAAAACGAGAGCGACAGATGGTAATGTGAGAACTCGTGTCTTTTGGTTCTCATCTAGGTTGTGTTGCAAAAATTTTTATACCTGCTATATGGAGAAGATGACTCGCAAGATTTTCGGTCTTGAGCTACTAACTGTAGTGGGCTGCGAATTTTTGGCAACACAACCTTTGCTTGATTCGTAAACTTCTGAAAAAACAAGGCTTTACCCCACAGGTAATCGTGACTGACAAACTCAAGAGTTACGATACCATTTGGTCTAGTGTCTGCTACACATAAATGGGCTAAGCGCTTGGAATTCCTGAACGAGATCTGTTTCAAAGTAGAAACCAAATGGTAGACCCGCATTTCTCACAAGTTTTGCGATCCTAATCACTGAAAGCTAGACAGAGCTGATGTTTAACTTGATTTTGACTTAGAAATCAAAATCCACAGTGTGTTGTTTTCCAGAAATTGCCGCTCATACAGCGCTAGATGGCACTAATCTGTTAAAGAGAAAAGCCGGTGTTGTGTTTCATGCTGAGTCGCGATTGTTGGCGCGATGAATCAGTGCGTTTGAGGGCAAGTGCGGATCGATTGCCTTACGCGCGCTGTCAACGCCCACAACCGGCAGCGTACTAGGAGCGAGCAAGCCGAGTTGAACCAGTACACTCGCCTGGTCCCAGTAGATGTGCTCATGGGCTAGCTTGCCGTCACGGAACCGGACAATCGCTACCACTGGCACTTCAACCCGTTTCCCTGTCGGAGCCATGCCGGGTAGCATCCAGTCCATCCGGTTAGTGTGAGTGAACTTAAACATCATTTCATCGACGAGCTGATCGGTCCCGATCGTGCGCGAGATCGGGGTCAGCTCGGTGTCTGGTGGCATCTGTGGAATGAAGTATTTGGCATAAAACTCGCGCAGTGCTGGTTTCCCTACTCCCCCGGTCATTACCGGAATGTCGTTAACGTAAGCATCCTCAACCATTGTGGTCAGAGCATCTTCAGTGTTGAAAGTGACAATCTCGTGCCGCAGATGCTCTTCCCAGAGTTCTTGCAAAAACTTCTGGGCTGGTGTCAGATCGGAGGTTGCCTGTAAAGAAGCTGATTTGTCTACA
>JAFAVL010000582.1 GCA_019242465.1 Chroococcidiopsidaceae cyanobacterium CP_BM_RX_35
CCTAACATTTTGATAGGTTCAAACCCCGTTCCAGATCTGGCGACAACACCAGACGAGTCTCCTAAATTAAGTGTCAGATGAGTGATCTTTACTTGAAAAGGACAGAACAATGCAGCAGAAACGATGGAGTAGGTATACAGGCAGAGCTATGGCAATTGGCATTCTGAGTTTCAGTTCATTTTTGAGTGCTAGGATTGCTAGCGGTAGTGGAGCATCAGGTATCCTTAACTCAGGTCAAAGTTTAGCAGCAAATCAAGCAATAACTTCACCAAATGGTCAATATACCCTTATCTGTCACGGTAACGTTAACATAGTTATGGGTAGTTATTCTGAGCTTGGTTCTGATAGGAGTTGTTATAGTCAGCTGTCAACTACTTACGGTACAGGTGATACAACCACACAGGGTCATACCATAACTATAAAAATCAATTCACAGGTGTCAACGGACCTTTACATTAAATCGGGAAAAGTAAATGGTCCAAATGCGAGCCCTGGATATTCACTTAGCTACACCTGGCAACTGCAACAGAACGGAACAGTACTAGTACTGACGCCAGTCGGGGTCGACAACCCAACTCCTGTATATTATACTAAATCTCAATAGAGAAAGTGCCTGCTGAAGTTTTGACAATCCCCTCCATTTATAGATGGGGAGAACGTCAATCTCAAAAGCTGAGGTCAACCACAACACTGAAGTTACTGAAGTAATCTCGGAGACACACTGCTTCCTGTCCAATAAAGTTCAGCCACTCGTAAGGGTAGAAACTCGGATTACCAGCTTCCGAGTGTAGCAGAGGAGAATTGGGAGTAGCAAGCAGTATAGAAATGCTCTCCTCGCCCGATGCGGTCTGGTTGTCCAGCTTAACTGCGGCTATATACTGAGTATTAATAACCACGGTGCCAATTTTGATAAAGGTCATCAGCAGACTTGTGTCAGGTGCAAGGGTTCTCTCTTGGCGGTGACTTAGTTATGTTGTGCAGTTTTATGAACATTACAACCTTGTTAATTATACTGATGTTCCTATGAATATCTATAGTTTTCTCAGTAATTTATCAGTACTCAACGAAAAAAACACGGCTAAAAGCGCTAGAACTTCCAGATTGGGGCGATATTTTTAAGGAATTCTATGTATTCATTTGACCCAACATTTTGATAGGTTCAAAACTCAATTCTGAGCTGGCGACGACGTCAAGCTGTTCTTCTAAATTAAGTGTCAGATAAAAAACTTCAATGGTAACTTGGCTGTTTTGCTTGACAATCCACATGATGACTGGTTGCGATACGCGTCGTGTTTGGTCCCAATTGTGCAGTAAATGGCTTAAAGGCTGGGTCAATGACAGTTACCTAAGTTGCAAAAGCTTAGAATTAATTCCGTAGAGCAAAAATTGTAAAAACTATCAGGAGACAGGGTATGAAGCCTATTTATGTCGTTATTGCGATTGTTTCTGCCATAGCAGGTGGAGTCATCGGCTCGTTACAGAAACCTGCCAAGAGCTGAAAACTGAAGAATTCACTATTTGAAAAGGCTGCTGTTCCAATGAGCAATGCAAAGAAGCGATTAATTGGTTTGATTGTTATTCCACTTTTGTTATCTACATTACTTGATATTTCTCAAGCGTCGCCATCAAGAGGTAATCTCCCATTCCTTTCACAAGCAGATGTGCCCACAGCCCAGAAAGAAGCAGGCTTAGAATTTGAAGGTTTTGGCACCCCAAACACAGGCACAATCACCAGGACCATTTTCCAAGGGGAATGCTCGGGTGAAGATCCGGGTTCGATCAAGGCTAGGTTTTATTCGACCACAACCCCGCCTGGGGCTGATCGACGAGTTGTGATTCGCAACGTATCCCGTGGTATAGCAGGTGATACTGCTCCTTACACCGATCGCGAATACAATAAAGGGCGCACTTCCCAAGCCACAACTGTAGCGTTTGGCACCTCACATAAACAGCAATACTTTGCGGTGCTAGAAGGGCTAAACAACTTTCTGACTTTTCACGGGATGTGGAAAAAGAGGCATGGTTGGCGGATGGTTTACGCGAACTGTCCGAAGCGGGGGAACTGTCTGAAGTGGGGGAGTTGGAAGAGCATTTTTTCGCTAAAGTCAATTCAGGTGAGAGTGAGTGGCTCTAAG
>JAFAVL010000631.1 GCA_019242465.1 Chroococcidiopsidaceae cyanobacterium CP_BM_RX_35
GCAAAGTTGGTTTCTTGCTGACTCTGAACTTCTACGTGAATTAAGACCCATGCCTCTTCACCCCCAGTGCGCCAAACCTTAACGAGCTTATCGGCTAGACGCCGCCCTAGCTCGGCATCTCGCACGACTTGTTGCAGCTCAGTGTCCAAAAATTCAAACCCCCGGATCCACTCGATCTCCCCATAAGCCTGTGGGAGAAAGAATTGGATGAAGTCAGAAAAGTAGCGCTCGATTACATCCTTCCATGGACTATCAAATTCGGTTTGGGGTTGGTTCATGGTTTGGCGGCAGTTCGTCGCAGGCTCAAGAGCGCCCGTGTCTTCTATTGTCCCATCTCAGCTTCCCCCATCCGAGTCGAGTGAGTATTACAGTGCCAGACACTAATCGCTATTGACTTGCACTGTTAGTAAATATCAGACATGCATTGCTCGTCTCTATCTCCCAATGTGCTACCGTCCTAGTGTAATTCAATGTTAGACAATATTAGACGTGGCTCGAACACCATCATCCAACAGGTCTGAATCCGTCACCCTCAGAATCCCCAATGAAATCTTCAGCCAAGTTCTGAATTACGCGACTTCCAACACCAAAGGCAACCGCTCTGAAGCCATTGTTGAGCTGATAGAGCTGGGGCTAGCCGTCGCCAGTAGTCAGCAACCCACTCAGTCCGGCATGACGGTGCAAGACAATGTAAGACTAGTCGAGTTGAGCCAGACTGTTACGGGGTTGGTTGAACAGGTCAATCAGTTAACCGACGTTGTGCAAGATACTGTATTACAGCGTCTAACAAGACTGGAGACTGACTTGATGGGGGAGTCCGTCGCCTGAGACAGGAAAACTCCTCTCTCAGGCAGTCACAGGGGCTTCTTCCAGACCTGGCCTTAGTACGAGAGCGCATCCTTTCAGGGCTGAGGGTAGGGAAGCAATCGCCGGAGTACAAGCGGACAAAGGCAGTGATAGACCGATTTATTGCTGAGTTAGGGTAGGCACGATGGGATTTAACTTTCCAGACCCAAGCCGAACGCCGGTAAGCACCGCCTACCATCTTTCGGTTGGGCGACAATCTCTCGCTCTTGGTGGCGGGGCGTCCGTAGCGTTCGGGTTGGGTCTGGCAGTGGAGTATTTGAAAGAGTTTCTCTGTACTAGGTGGTACGAAATCTTAGCCTTGGCACCTTGACACCGCCTACCGCTGAAGCTTTCCCAGCATCTTCAGTGCGTATTGGTAATCCTTGGTTTTTCCTTGTTCTAGATAAAGCTCTGCAGCTTTCTGACAATCCTCAATCGCTCCCTGCTGGTCTCCAAGTCTGTAGCGGGCAATGCAACGATGACCATAGGCATTAGCATCATTGGGATTGAACTGCAATGCCTGGTCAAAGTCCTGAATCGCTCCTGAAGGGTCTCCTTTACGAGATTTGTCTACTCCCCAGGTGAAAAACTCTTTAGCACTATCCAGAAGTAGTTCACTAGATGACTAGAAAATCTTAAATTCTTACCCATCAAGGATTTGAGTTCTCCTTAATGGCTTCAGCTCCCTGGAATCCATAAAGAGCCTCTCCAAATACCTCCCTGGAATCCCCATAGAGCCATTCGTCATTGCGCTGTTTAACCAAATCGCATATACTCGACACAAATTATTTTGAAGCTTGAGTCATGAAAAGAGACACATTGACTTTGCTGGGCTGCTCTGGCTCTCTAGCATTTATGATGCTGACTGGCAACCCCGCCAATGCTAGCACAATACCTTCCCAGGACGCAGGATTTGGTCCAACAGCAACCACTACCCAAACCGTCAAAGCACCCCTGGCCCAAGGGAATTCCCAATTTTCGGCTTTAGACCCCAACAGCGACAGAATTGGGGATCTGGCGATTGCTAAGTTTGGCTGCGACTGTCCTAGCTGCCGCAATAAGATCGTGTCGATGCTCCAAAATGGTAGCTTAACCCTTCCTAACTGAGTTAAACCATTCGTACTCGTACAGGACTCCTCACAACTTAGCTTAGAGCTAGCGAGTAGGAATTGAACAGGAATGGGCTACTGGCAGCTCATCCTATTATCTGGGCGGGCCAACGAGGTCTAAGCGACATCCGCAATCGCTGCCAAATTACAACCAAAACGTAGGTCACAAAAGCCAAGGCACTGATGCTCAAGCTGACTGGGTAGGGAGCGGAAAAGGGATGGCGACAGGATACATGTAAAAATCGGCAAGATAGCTCTCAAATGCCCACTCCTTCGTTGGCTTTTAAGGCGCTCAGTGACAGAAACTGAGAAATTCTGAAATCATTTTGGTGTAAGGCTTTCAAGCTCATGTTGCCGGATGCCTGCATGTATCCTGTTCCAATCCCAACAACCTCAGCACTGGAGTGGTCTCCATCATTATGCTTGTTATTTTCTTAATGGCCCAGAAATAGCGAAGCCGACACCAGCCGCCAAGTAGGAATCCTTACCCCTAATAGGTAAGGATTTGAGCGTTTATTGACTTTTCTCTTCAAGAAGCCAAGCAGGTTTTTCTACACGGCGTAAATAGAAGGTTGACACTGTTGGCGAAACATTGCTTAACACCCTGAAAGCATTGCAGCTTAGTCGTTTCCTGGATAAAACGGATTGAGTTTTGTAAATCAGACAACGATAGAATGGGAAGTCGAGACATAAAGAAATATTTCGCCAACAGTGTCTACGCTACCTTTACCCCTTGAAGCAAGGCAGAGGGACTTAGCTGCTTACCAGATTCATATACAACGTCATCAGAGAGGGTTGAGTTGATGAAGCTTTGTCTATACTTATGGAGCCCTACTTTTGGCTCTGGCTCCATACTCATGATGAATTCACTGCACGGATGAACACTAAAGCCACTTCAAAGATTTATCTATCCTCGTCTAAACATGAAAGACCCAGTCAAAGCATTGAAATATTCGATAGCTATAGTTGCCACTCTTATAATATTTTACTGGTGTATAGAGAATCTAGAATTCCTTGATGCCTTTCAGAATTATTCAGATAAGAAGCTAACTTCTGCATATTCTCACAACTTCGGCAGGGTAATCTCACCAACTTCGGCACCCTAGTCTCACGCGACTTCGGCAGGGTAACTTCATCAACTGGGGCAGGTCAAAATTCATCAACTCAGATCGCGAATGAGATCACGTTTGTAGAAGAGAA